>DATEHJ010000474.1:0-2960 GCA_035279645.1 Gemmatimonadaceae bacterium | reverse complement strand
TCCCCTAGCCCCTATAGATCGTCACCGCGGTGTCGCCGTACTTGCGCCGGTCGCCATCGCCGGGAAGCACTTCGTCGATTCGGTGTTCGATGCCCAGCACCGACGCGAAGGGCAGCTCGATCCAGCGCGCCGCAAGCTGTGTGGCGAGGCCGAGCCCATAGGGTGGATCGGCGAAGGCGAGGTCGAACGCGTGCGCTTCGAGCGTGGCGACGAAACGCAGTGCATCCGCACGATGGATCACCACCTCGTCTCCCGCGCCCAACGAGAGCGCGTTCGCCTTGAGCGCGGCGAGGCTTCTCGGAGCAATCTCGACGAATTCGGCGATCGTCGCGCCGCGCGAGAGCGCCTCGAGCCCGAGCGCGCCAGAGCCGGCGAACAGATCGACAACGCGCGCGCCGGGCAGGTCGGGCATCACGATGCTCATCCACGCTTCGCGAACGCGATCAGCAGTCGGCCGCACGCGTGGATCCGAGGGCGGTTTGATGGTGCGGCCGCGCCACCGACCGGCGACAATGCGCATGGAGAACGATGGCTGGAGGTGGGGCGCGGGATGCGGGATGTGGGAGGCGGGCGAGATGAAATACCCTAAACTCTCAGCGCTCAATACTGTGCGCGTCCCGCGTCCCGCGTCCCGCGCTACCCACGAAAATCTGCCAGTCTCGCCTGCAGTCGTTTCTCTCCGTTCCATTCGTCGCTCTCGAGACGGAAGGCGACATCGAGCGTCGTGCCTTGCTCGATCTCCGCGGCGCGCGGCGCCATGCCCCAGCCGAGGGCGTCGATGTGCGTTCCGGTGGCGTCGGTGAGCCACAGCTTGAGATGCTCCTGCTCCCGGCCGACCACCTTCGGCGGCGCGCTCACCGTCACATTTCGCGCGATGAGCACCGGTGACGGGTTGCCCACGCCGCATGGCTCGATATGGCGAAGCAACGCCTCCAGCTGCAACGTCAACTCGCCTAACGTGACCTCGAGGTCGGTGCGCAGCTCGGGCACGAGGTCTTCGGGCGTCAGCCGCTCGCGCGCGATTGCGTTGAATCGCTCGGCGAACGCCGGCAGCTGCTCGCGCGCGATACTGATGCCGGCCGCCGAGCGGTGGCCGCCGAATCGCGTGAGGAGATCGCGGCATGCCGAGAGGCCGGCGTGCAAATCGAAGGCGGGGATCGAGCGACCGGAGCCTTTCCCCACATTGCCATCGAGCGACACGAGCACCGTCGGACGACCGAACTCCTCGACGATACGCGACGCGACGATGCCGATGACGCCTGGATGCCAACCCTCTTCGGCGAGGATGATGCCGAACGTCTCGTCCATGTCGACGCCGGACAGCTTCTCGCGAGCGCGCACGAGCGTCGCGCGATCGACCTCCTGACGCCGCTCGTTCAATTCCTCGAAGTCGCGGGCGAGAGCGTTCGCTTTGTGCTCATCGTTCGTGAGGAGCAGCTCGACGCCGCGAATCGCATGTCCCAACCGGCCGACGGCGTTGAGGCGGGGCGCGAGGATGAAGCCGACGCGCCCGGCGGTGATCTGTCGCTCGGCCAGCCCCGCGGCGCGGATGAGCGCGCGCAACCCGATGTTCTGCGTCTCGTTGAGCATCTTCAAACCATACCGCGCGAGGACGCGATTCTCTCCGCGCAGCGGCGCGATGTCGGCGATGGTCGCGAGCGCAACGAGATCGAGCATCCCGTACACGGCGTTCTCGTTGCCACGCCGCCTGCGCACGAGGGCAAGCGCGAGCTTGAAGGCGACGCCCACCGCGGCGAGATCGCGATCGGGCGACGTGCAACCTGGCCGCTTTGGATTGAGTACCGCAAAGGCTGGTGGCAACAAACCGGCGCTCGGGAGGTGATGATCGGAGATCACAACATCGATCCCCGCGTCCTGCAGCGCGCGCACGGGCTCGTGGGCGCTGGTGCCGCAGTCGCAGGTCACGACGACGCCAACGCCTGCTCGTAAGGCAGCGTCGACGCCGGCCGGTCCGAGATCGTATCCGTCTTCGATGCGGCGCGGGATGAAGGGAATCACCGTCGCGCCGAGCATCCGCAGCGTTCGCGTCATCAGCGTCGTCGAGCACATGCCGTCGACGTCGTAATCGCCGTGAATGAGAATCTTCTCTCCCTGCGTGATCGCGCGGTCGAGGCGCTCCACGGCGCGCTCGAGATCGAGCATCAAACACGGATCGTGCAGCTGATCGAGTCGCGGACGCAGATAGATCTTCGCGCCGTCGATATCGGCGAGACCGCGCGTCGCCAGCAGTCGACAGAGCGGCTCCGGGAGATGCAGCTCGGCCTGCAGCCGGGCGACCGCGTCCGGGCTGGGGCGCTCCGGAATGGTCCAGCGATGTTTGGGACGCGCTCTCACAGCAGGGGCAGTCACGGCCCGAAAAGTAGAGGTGGCGCTACCCTCGTACAAGCATCATTCGCCCGCGTACAGGAGCACTCCACATCCCTCGCAAATCTCCGTAGCGCCGCTTCCGACCATCGCGCTCCGTCGCTGCAGCGGAATCACCGTATCACAATTCGCGCACGAGTTTCCGCGAAGTGGAAAAACGGCGTGCACGCGCTTCTTGGAGCGAATGCGATCGTACCGCGTAAGCAGCGATCGCGGCACATGCGCCGCTCGATCGTCACGACGCTTGCGGGCGTCGGTGAGTTGCGACTCGATCGTCGCCCGGTCCGCGTCGAGCGACGAGCGGAGCTCCTTCTGCGCGCGCTCGATGTCGCGCAACCCGTGATCGCGGTCGGTGACGGCGTGGCGAAGGTCCGTGAGGCGATGCGAGATACCGTCCAACTCACGCTGTGCCTCGCCGATCATCCGACGCGCCTGATCGAGCTGCGCGGTTGCCGCGGTTGCCTCGCGCGCACTGGTGACCGCGTTCAGCTGCGCCTGATTGCGCTCCTCGAGTTGCCGGAACTGGTCGAGCCGGCCCCGCACGTCACGCTGACGGCGCTCCTCGGCGTCGACTG
>DATEHJ010000473.1:0-15782 GCA_035279645.1 Gemmatimonadaceae bacterium | reverse complement strand
ATGACGCGATTCTTCGAGTACGACAGCGCTTCCTCGAAGCAAGCCACGGCGGCGCCGATCGCGCCCCACGAAATGCCGTAGCGGGCCTGTGTGAGACACATGAGCGGACTCTTGAGCCCATCCGACTTGGGCAGGAGTGAGTCGTTAGGCAGATGCACGTCTTCGAACACGAGCTCGCTCGTGTCGCTCGCGCGCAGCGAGAGCTTCCCCTTCTGGTCGCGTGCCTTGAAGCCCTTGATGTTGGTGGGCACGATGAAACCGCGAATCGACCGCTCGCTCTTGTCGCCGTTCGTCTTCGCCCACACGACGGCGATCTGCGCCGTGGATCCATTCGTGATCCACATCTTGCCGCCGTTCAGGAGCCAGGTGCCGTCAGACTGCTCGGCGGCGGTCGTGATCATGCCGGCGGGATTCGAGCCGAAGTCCGGCTCCGTGAGCCCGAAGCACCCGATGACTTCGCCCTGCGCCATCTTGGGCAGCCACGTGCGACGCTGATCTTCGCTTCCGAAAGCGAATATCGGATACATCGCGAGCGCGCCTTGCACCGATGCGAACGAGCGAACGCCGGAGTCGCCACGCTCGAGCTCCTGCATGATCAGGCCGTACGCAACGTTGTTGAGTCCCGCGCACCCGTACTCTTCGGGGAGATTCGCGCCCAAGACGCCCAGCTCCGCCATCTCGGGGACGAGCTCCTTGGGAAAGCGTCCTTCGACGTAGCACTTGCCGATGATCGGCAGTACGCGGTCGTCGACGAAGCGGCGCACGCTGTCGCGCACAGCGCGCTCTTCCTCGGATAATTGACTATCGATGTTGTAGAAATCGAGCATGGCGGGAAAGCTAATCAGACGAGGCGGAGAGCGGCGTCATCGCTCCCGAGCCGCGCTGCGGCCGATGCGACCCTCGTTCGCGTCTCGTTTGGTGGATCGATTCACGGTCCGTCGCGCAAACGGTGCGACGCCAACGTCGCGTGCCTTGGCGCGAAACTTCGGTCCATGATCGATGTCCTGCCCGGTCTCGTCTTGCCATTGGTGCACCATCTCGTGGAGCAGCGTGTGCCGAGCTTCCTCCCATCCGTCGCGACGGATGTGGCGCCAGCTCAGCGCGATCTCGGCTGGCTCGCCATGAGCCGCGCACGTGTAATGGCCGAGACGACTTCGCATGCGCCGCGACACACGAACCGAGACGGTCCTGAGACGCCCATGAAAGTGTACGGCATTGTATCGCTGGTGCCATCGCGTGAGCTCGGCGACGAGGGACCGATCCTCGGGCCGTGTTCTCGGACGTCGGATACTCGATGTGCCGCTCACGGGGTGGGCAACGATCAGGCGCTGCGCGGCGAGGCGTTCGGCGCGGGTCCGACCCTCGACGAAAACGACGATCGCGCGCAGCACCTCGGGCGGCGCGCTGAGATATCCTTCGTGCACGCGAAGGGCGCCGCCGCTGAAGCTCACCATCACGTGCCGATTCCGCGTTAGGCAGCAGCGCTCGATGCGCGAGAGTCCCAGCCGGCGCAGCCGGCCCAGCATCTCGCCGGCAGCGGCGTCGCGCTGGGCTGGCGCCGCGGGTCGCGCAACGCGGTCCAGCTCGAGGTCGAGCTGCGCCCCGCCCCCCAGCAATCGCTTCAGCGCGTGAAGCACTTGGACGGACCGGGGACGAAGCCACGCTCATCGCTCGACCAGACGAGCGTCGACACCTCGATCGTGTCGCTCGTTATGCTGATGCTGTTCACCGAGCTCGGACGCCCGCCACGCGCTCGATTCGAGATTGTCCCCGACGTCGAAATCACCGTCCCCTTCTTCGTGTGCTCGATGTAATGCACAGCTTCCTGATGATCGTGGCCGCAGAGCACGAGATCGACGCTCATCTCCGCGAAGGCGCCGAGGATGCGCTGCGTGCGTTTGAGTCCATGTCGTCGCGACAGTTCACCCATCACCGGATTATGGTGCATGACGACGATTCGCGCATCGTCCCCGCGGGAGCGTTCGAACTCCGCCCGCGCCCGCTCGATCTGATCGCGCCGAAGGTCGCCGATGATGGAGAGGTCACGGAGATTCCACGTCAGCGTGCGCCTCGTAACGCCCTGTGACGTATTCAATCCGACGAACGTCGCGCCGGCAATCCGTAAGACGGGCTCCGTGTCTTCACTGATGAAACGACGATAGTTCGCCAACATGGCCAGCGGATTTCCGAAGCCGAGTGGGGCCTTCCACCACATGACGTCGTGATTGCCGGGCACGACGATGACTTCGCTGTGCCGCTGTGCGTGCTGAATGAAGGCGCGCGCTCGCTGAAATTCACCTGACCGCGCGCGTTGCGACAGGTCGCCCGAGATGGCGACGACGTCATAGTCGCGCTCGGCGATGATCGCTTCGATCGCCTCGTATTGCTCGGGCACGGCCGGGTGCCCGAAGTGCAGATCGGAGCAATGAAAGAGGCTCGTCGTTAGGCCCGTGCCCGATCGTGCTGAAGCGGTCGCGTCTCCGCTGCGCGCCATCAGAGATTGGCGATGATCGCGTCGGTGAACTGATCGGTCGTGGCGGCGCCGCCGAGATCCCGCGTGACCATCTTCCCTTCCCGCACGGTCTGCTCGATCGCCTTGCGCACGCGACGCGCTCGGTCGAGGTCGCCCACGTGCTCGAGCATCATGCACGCGGCGAGCATGAGGGCGCCAGGGTTGGCAATGTTTTTCCCGGCGATGTCCGGCGCCGTTCCATGGACGGCTTCGAAAATCGCTCCATGCTGTCCGATGTTCGCTCCGGGCGCCAAACCAAGGCCGCCGACGAGACCGGAAATCTGATCGGAGAGAATGTCGCCGAAGAGATTGGTCGTCACGATCACGTCGAACCGTTCGGGATGCAGCACGAGGTTCATCGCCATCGCGTCGACGATGCGTTCTTCCAACTCGATACGGCCCGCAAAATCGCGCGCCACCATGCGGCCGACGTCGAGAAACAATCCCTGTGCAAACTTGAGTATGTTCGCCTTGTGCACGAGCGTCACCTTGCGCCGCCCGTGCTTCACCGCGTACTCGAAGGCGTACCTGACGATTCGCTCGGATCCCTCGCGAGTAATGATGGCGATCGACTCCGCGGCGGCTCGCGGATCGTCGCCGATCTTGATGTAGTGCTCGACGCCGACGTAAAGCCCCTCGGTGTTTTCGCGCACGAGCACGAGATCGAGATTCTGGTAGCGGCCCCCCGGAAGAATGGAGTACGCTGGTCTTACGTTCGCGTAGAGATCAAAGCTCTTTCGCAACGCGACGTTGATCGAGCGATAGCCCTCGCCGACGGGCGTCTCGAGTGGCCCCTTCAGCGCGACGTGCGTGCGCTTGATCGAATCGAGCGTCTCGTCTGGAATCGGATCGCCGTACTTCGCGACGGCCGACATGCCGGCGACACGCTCTTCCCAAGTGATGGCGGCGCCTGCCGCGTCGATGAGTCGCACGGTCGCGCGACTGATCGACGGTCCGATTCCGTCGCCGGGAATCAGAGTAACGGTGGTCGACATTGCGTCCGGAGTAGAGCTGAAGGTCAAGGAAAAAATCGCGCCACTAGCGGCCCACGATCAGGTTCGCGACAGCCCTCGCCAGCGAGGCCGTCAGCACGCGCGGATCGGCACTCGTCGTGTCGCTCTTCACCTCACCGACAAACCGAGCCTCCGAGAATCGCGGATCGATCAACGCGAGACGCAGCGCTCCGCGAGCAGCGCTCGAGCTGTCGGAGCGGTCGAATCGGAGCTCGATGGGAACGAGCACAACGCGCGCGTTTTCATGCAGCGCAATCATCGTGCGGAGCTGCGAGGCAAGGGGCTCCGTGAGCCGAGAGCCGGCGATGAACGCTGGTGCGCGCAGCGGCTCCTCGGCGAGGGCATACGGATCGGGCGCGTAGGTCGGATTGCGCTTGTAGCTGACCGCCAGCTCCGTCGCGAACAGCCAGCCGGCCTTGAGCCCGCGAGCGGTGAGCGTCGAAGCGATGTCGTCGTCCATCGCGCGCAGGATCTCTCGCGAAGAGCCGAGTCGCGCGCTCCAGTCAAGTCCGGGCGCCACGCGAACTGCGTAGGTCGGCGTCACGATGGCACCGGTTGCCGCGAGCGACGCGAGAGGGCGCGCGTCAGGCACTGGGGACGGACTCGTCGACGGATGGCTCGCGCTCGAGCCGCCGCACGCCGCGGCAAGGGCTAACGCCAAGCACGACGAGCGTACGGCGAGTGGCATTCGATTGTGGCGATTGAACGTGGTGACGGAGGTCATGACGCGGCTTGAAGCAAGGTAATTGGTGACTCGTGAATGATGGCCGGTGGTTGACCCTCGGGTAACGGCCCGGCATTTTGCCCACGCTGGACTACTTATCCGGAGCACACGGCACATGTCGAGAGTCGTTTCCGCGGTCGTCTGGAGTCTCATCGCTTTGACCGGAGCGGGCGCGATCGCTTGGCTGGCGATTTCTCGCGGCGAAACGATCAGCGCCGCCTGGTTGCTCACGGCCGCGGTCTGCAGCTACGTCGTCGCGTACCGGTTCTACAGCAAGTTGATCGCGTCGAAGGTCTTCGCGCTGGACGCGAATCGCTCGACACCGGCGGAGCGCCTCAACGACGGCCGGGACTACGTCCCCACGAATCGCTGGATCGTATTCGGGCATCACTTCGCCGCGATTGCCGGGCCGGGGCCGCTCGTGGGGCCGACGCTCGCCGCGCAATTCGGCTATCTCCCAAGCGCGATCTGGATCATCGTCGGCGTCGTGCTGGGCGGTGCGGTTCAGGATTTCGTCATCCTCGCGTCGTCGATTCGGCGCAATGGAAAGACGCTCGGGCAGATGGCAAAGGAAGAGATTGGTCCGGTGGGCGGATTCACCGCGCTCGTCGCCGTGCTCGGAATAATGGTCGTCCTCATCGCGGTTCTCGCGCTCGTCGTCGTGAACGCGCTCCGCGCGAGTCCGTGGGGAACGGTCACGATCGGGTTGACGATTCCGATCGCGATCCTGATGGGGATCTATCTTCGCTGGATCCGGCCGGGGCGCGTGCTCGAGGCGAGCGCGATGGGGCTCGCTCTTCTCGTCGTCGCGCTGTACGCCGGACGTGCGGTTGCCGACAGTGCGACTCTCGCGCCGATGTTCACTCTTGGCGGCGTCACGCTCGCCTTCGCGGTGATGGTCTACGGCTTCGCGGCTTCTGTGCTGCCGGTGTGGCTTCTCCTGGCGCCGCGCGATTATCTCTCCGCGTTCGTGAAGATCGGTGTAGTTCTGGCGCTCGCGCTGGGCATCTTGATCGTGCTGCCCCCGCTCAACATGCCGGCGTTGACACAGTTCACCGACGGCACGGGACCCGTGTTCGCGGGCAAGGTCTTTCCCTTCGCCTTCATCACCGTTGCCTGCGGCGCGATCTCGGGATTCCACGCGCTCATCGCGTCTGGTACGACGCCGAAGTTGATCGAGCGTGAGACCGATGCACGGATGGTCGGCTATGGCGCGATGCTCGTCGAATCGCTGGTGGCGATCATGGCGCTCATCGCCGCGTGCGTGCTGACGCCGGGTGTGTACTTCGCGATCAACGCGCCGGCGAGTGCGATCGGCACCACGGCGGCGAGCGCCGCGGCGGCGGTGCAGCAGTGGGGATTCACCCTGAATCCGTCGGAGATGACGCTGCTCGCGCAGCAGGTCGGCGAAAAGACGTTGCTCTCGCGCACCGGTGGCGCGCCGAGCCTTGCCGTGGGTATGGCGCATCTCTTTTCGCGCGCCCTGGGCGGCGGCGGCGCGACGGCCCTCTGGTATCACTTCGCGATCATGTTCGAGGCGCTGTTCATTCTGACGACGCTCGACGCGGGGACGCGAGTCGGCCGGTTCATGCTGCAGGACCTCGGCAAGCACATCTGGGAGCCGTTAGGCAGAGTCTCGTGGTATCCGGCGGTGCTGCTCACGAGCGCGGTGTTCGTCGCGATGTGGGGACACTTCCTCTATCAGGGCGTGATCGATCCGTTGGGCGGGATCAACTCGCTCTGGCCGCTATTCGGGATCTCGAACCAGTTGCTCGCCGCGGTCGCGCTGTGCGTCGGCACGACGGTCATCATCAAGATGGGCCGGGCACGTTATGCGTTCGTCACCCTGTTGCCGCTGGCGTGGCTCGTGATCGTGACGATGAGCGCGGGCTGGGACAAGATCTTCTCCGCGGATCCCAAGCTCGGCTTCGTTGCGCACGCCTCCCTGCTTCGCGCCGCGGCAGCGGCGGGAACGCTGCCCGCCGGCGTGAAAACGACCGGCGACGCGCTGCGCATGGCGTTCAACGACTACCTCGATGCGGCGGTTGCGGGGTTCTTCATGATCTCGGTCGTCGTGATCCTCGCCGACAGCCTGCGCGAGTGGACGGCGGTGCTCCGAGGCCGCAAGCCGGTGGCGTCCACCGAGGCACCATTCCAGGCGCGCGTCGCCGTTGCCGGAGATTGAGCGATGCGATCAGCGATTCTCTGGCTCACGCGCGCTGCCGCCGTCGTTAGGCGCATCATCGGCGTGCCGGACTACGACACGTACCTCGCCCACATGCACGACCGGCATCCGGACGTGGTTCCGTTGAGCCGCGATCGATTCACCGCGATGCAGATGCAGGCGCGTTTCGAGAAGCCCGGCGCAAGGTGCTGCTAGCGCGTGGCGCGTGATGCGTTGAGCGTGACGCTCAACGCCCAACGCGTATCATCGCGATCCCGATCGACGCCGCGAGCGCCAGGCTTGCGCCAAAGTCGAACGCCATGCGCGAGCCGTATGCGTCCCAGAGCATGCCGAACACGATCGACGCCGGCAGCGCACCGAGCCCAATCGTAAGGTTGTACCAACCGAACGCCGTTCCCCGTCTCGTCCCGGGAACCATGTCAGTTACGAGCGCTCGCTCTGTCCCTTCCGTCATGCCGAAGTACAAGCCGTACACGCCGAACAGCGCCCACGCCTGCCATTGAAGGCTTGCTCTCCCAAACGCGAAATACACGACCGCATAGAGCAGCCAGCCGGCAACGAGCAGTGGCTTGCGTCCAATGCGATCCGAAAGTGCACCACCCGGCGTGCTCGATAGCGCTTTTACCACGTGCAGGAACGACCAGAGAATCGGCGCCAACGCGATCGGTACGCCGAGCTGCTTGGCTCGCAGGAGGAGAAACGCGTCCGTCGAGTTACCAAGTGTGAAAACAAGGATCACGCCAAGCACCGCCCAAAATCGCCCGCCGAGCGGCTGAGAATCCGTCGTTGGCTCCCGCGTGGCTGCTTGCGCGAGCGGCGATTCGCGTCGCGGTACCTCGCGCACTCCGAACACGACCATTGCTACGGCGAGCGCGCCGGGAACTGCCGCCCACCAGAAAACCGTGCGAAGCGCGACGTGACGCCACTCCAGGAGAGCGAACGCGATGAGCGGACCGATAAAGGCGCCGGTGTGATCGCCGGTGCGGTTGAAGCCGAAGGCGCGCCCGCGATTCGCCGGATCCACGGAGTCGGCGATGAGTGCATCGCGCGGCGAGTTTCGAAGTCCCTTACCAACGCGATCCGCGACGCGAATGACCAACACTTGTGCCGCCGACTGCGCAATCGCCACGAGGGGACGCATGATGGACGCAATCGTATATCCAGCGAGCACGAGCGGTTTGCGCCGCTGCACGCGGTCCGACCACCATCCGCTCGCGAGCTTGAGCAGTGACGCGGTCGACTCGGCGGCCCCCTCGATTGCGCCCACAACGCTCGCGCGCGCGCCGAGCGTAACGGTGAGAAAAATCGGAAGCAGCGGATAGATCATCTCGCTCGACACGTCCGTGAAGAAACTCACGGCGGTCAACGCGTAGACGTTCCGGCTTAGACGGGTGCGCGATCCTTTCATGTCACGAATAGACTCGTCCGGTGGCCGCGGAATCTACCACTTGCGCCCCGATCAAAGCGCGATTCAAATGAAGGGCATGGCCCCCTACGGCCCTCCCCCTCCCCCTCCCCTTGCGTCGTCGCGCACGCCGCGCGGCTCGGTGGACAGCGTCGCGACGTTCCGCGCGTTGGCGGCGGCGCGCTCGCGGCTGGCGGCGCGCGATGAAGCGATTCTTCACGCGCAGATCACGCTCGCCGAGATCGCGGCGCCGACAGGGGAGGAACAGGAGCGCGGCGCCTTCGTCGCCGATCGCTTCCGGGCGATGGCTCTCGAGAGCGTGGAGACCGATGACGCCGGCAACGTCGTGGGACGGCGCCGCGGTCGATACGATCTCGCGCCAATCGTGGTGTGCGCGCACCTCGACACGGTTTTCCCTCGTGGAACCTCGTTGTCCGTTCGGCGCGACGGGGGACGTCTCATCGGACCGGGAATCAACGACAATGGTCGCGGTCTCGCCGTCATGCTGGCGATCGCCGAGGAGATCGACGGCGTGCGGCTTTCGACACACCGTCCAATCGATTTCGTCGCGACCACAGGCGAGGAAGGGTTGGGCGATCTCCGTGGCGCGAAGCGGTACTTCGACAACCGCGGCCAGGATGCCGCCGCGACCATCGCGCTCGACGGCGCGGGCGACGAGCGCGTCGTGACACGCGCGCTCGGCAGCCGGCGGTATCGCGTGAGCTTCGTCGGCAGCGGTGGACACAGCTGGGCGGCATTCGGATCGCCTAACGCGGTGCACGCCGCCGCCGGCGCCGCGGCGCGGTTGGCGGCCCTGCGCTTGCCTCTCGAGCCGCGCACGACGCTCTCCGTCGGACGTATCGGCGGCGGCATTTCCGTGAATTCGATTCCCGATCACGCGTGGCTGGAGATCGATCTCCGCTCGACATCCGCCGAGATGCTCGATCGATACGAGCGCGAGATTCAGCTCGCTTCACGTTCGGCGTGTGACGAAGAGAATAATCGCCGCGCCTTCGGGACCCGCGCGCTGTCGATGACCATCCAACCGATCGGGACGCGTCCTTGCGGCGAGACGTCGGTCGAGCATCCGCTCGTCAGGCATGCGCTCGCCACGACGCGACTCGTCGGGCGCGAACCCGACGTGGCAACGGCCTCGACAGACGCAAACGTACCGATCGCTCGTGGCATTCCGGCGATCGCCATTGGAGCCGGCGGTCGGGGCGGAGACGCGCACACCCAAACCGAATGGTTCGACAACACGGACGGGTCTCGTGGCGTCTCGCGCGCGCTGACGATCGTGTTCGGCGCCGCCGAAATGATGGTCTGACATGCCGTTCGGCCTCGTGTTCCTCGACCACGAAGGCGACGTCTGGACCGTCGACGTCCAGCACGCGAATGCGGACACTCGACCTGCACGTTCGCTGCTCTTCTCGCGTCCGTCCTTCGTCGATCCGGCGGAGCAACGCTCATTCGAGGGTGTGCCGTCGTGTTGGCCGGATTGCAGCGAAGATGCGCTGCGTGGCTTCCTCGAAGCCGCGCACCTCACCAGCTGACATGCGCCTCAGGGCTCGAGGCGTTCGAACCGCCGGCCGAGCCCTCGAATCGCCCACCACGTTTCTCCGAGCAACACCACGGCCGCGACGGCGATTGCGACGAGCCACGCGTTGGGCAATGGGTTGAGCGCCCACCAGATGGCGCTCGAGACGAGCAGCGCCGGAAGCAGCGCGACGACGAACGTGATGAGGAGCATTCCGGTCGCCAGGATTCCCTGACCCATGACCTCGATACCGCCGCCGACGACCGGCGTCGCGCGGATCCACCCCGGAAAGAGCAGCGCGGCGGCGTTCTGAATCGTGACCGTCGTCGCGTTGATACTCAGGAGCATCAGCGGCGACATCAACAGGACCGCGGTGCGGGTCGAGAGCGTCAGCGGAAGATCGCCATCGCCTAACGTGATGGTGTACGCGACGAACACGAGCAGGATCTGGAGCACCGAGATTGGGAGCGCCGAAGAAAAGACCTCGGCACCCACCAGCTGCGCGCCCGGCAGTGGCAAAGTCTTGAGAGTCGCGAGATGGTCGGCGTCCTGACGGAAATCATTCTGCAGGACACGCGACCCGAGCACGATCAGGAGACCGACCATCATGAGGGCAACGATCGCGAAAAAGCGTGCGTCGAGGCCGCGTTCGCCCACGGCGGGCAGGGAGAGCACGATCGCCATCACGGCCAAACCGATAATCGAGCCGATGCGTCCCGTTCTCATGAGGAGCAGCGTGTTCTTCCAAACGATCGCCGTCGCGGCGCTCCCGGTCGGCGCCAGCGGAATCGTTCGCTTCGCCGCGTTCTTGGCATTTGGCTTCGGCCGCGCCGAGCGACGTCGCCACGCGTCGACGCGTCGCGCTCGCTCCATCGAAGCCTGCACCGCCGCCTCCTCGAAGGCGACGTCGCTCTGCACCACCCAAACGAGCTGCAGCAGAAGCATGGCGAGCGCCGGCCACGCGCTGTGGAACCATTCGCTGGAGGTTTGAGCGAACGACGGAGCCACGATCACGCGCGGCACGTAGAGCAGCGCGCGCGCCGCCGGTAGCTCGGCGGCGGCCTCGATCCCGCGCGCGATCTCGCGCGCCTCCTTGGCGGCGCGAATGACCGGCACGGCATCCCACAGAATGAGAGCCACCGCAACCACTCCGGCCATGCCAAGGATGATCGCCGGCAGATGTCGACGAATGCCGGCGCGTCCGTGCTCGACGAGTGATGTGCGCACGAGCGCCGCGCCGAGCCGGTGGAGACTCAAATTCGTGAACAACATCCACGTCCCGATGAAACGCAGCGGTGCCGCCAACACGGATCCGGAGCGGCGCAGTACGAAGACCCAGATCACCGCATTGAACAGAATGACGAGCTGAGCACGAAAGAGCTTGTAGAGAATGAGTCCGCGCCTCGTTAGGGGCGCCGGAAAAAGGAACTGTACCTCGGCGGCGCTGAACGCGAGCGCCATGCGTTCGCCGGAGAAAACCCATCCACCGATGAGGAGCAGCAGCACGCCGAGCGCGGCCACCGTCTCGAAGTTCGTCCAGAGCGAGGTCGGTGCGCGGCTCGGCTGCACTTGCGGTCGAAGCAGGATCAACCAGAAGTAGGCGACACCCAGCACGAGGGCGAGGGCATAACGAGGCTGCCGCAGGCGGCGCGTCTGAAGCGCGAATCGATTGCGGATCGAGAGACGCGTCAGATACAGCAGCGCGCCAATCATAGACCGTTCGCGGCAGTCATTGTTGGTCGCTCGTGAGGGCGAGGAAGACGTCCTCGAGGTCGCGGCCGGCGAGCTGCGGCCGCTCCGCGACGATCGCATCGAGTGCCCCGTACGCGATGGTGCGGCCGTGATTGATCACGAGCAGCTTCGTGCACAGCTCCTCGACGAGGTGCAACAGATGCGAGCTGAGAATGACCGCCGCGCCCGCTCGCGCGCGAGCGGCGATTGTTTCTCGCATCTTCCGCATTCCGCCGGGATCGAGGCCCGTGAGCGGCTCGTCGAGAATGAGCGCGACCGGATCGTGCAACAGACCACAAGCAATCGCGAGCTTCTGCTTCATGCCGCGCGAGAGCTCCGTGGGCAGTGCGCGCTGCTTCTCCAAAAGCTCGAGCTCCGAAAGCAGCGGCGGGATGCGCGCCGCGGCATCGGCGACGCCGTACATCCGGCCGACGAAGCGGAGATGCTCTTCTACGGTCAGGTACTCGAAGAGCTGTGGCTCATCGGGAATGAAGGCGAGTCGCTGCTTCGCCGCGACCGGCTCGGCGGCGAGCAGGTGTCCGGCGATCGAGATGCTCCCTCGTGTCGGCGCGATGATGCCGGAGATCGTGCGCAGCGTCGTCGTTTTGCCGGCGCCGTTCGGTCCGACGAGGCCGAGCACTTCGCCGGGCGCAACGGTGAAGGAGAGGTTCTCGACGGCAACGAGATCCCCATACAGCTTCGTGAACGACTCGACGACGATCAGCGCCTGCCTCGCACTTCGGAGTGGTCAGAGATCGTCATCTCTCCCTGAATCCCTTCGACGATCGCCTCGTCACCGACCATCGAGTTGGAGAGCGTGGAGCGGCGAACGGAGGACTTCGCGCCGACAATCGTATCGCGCAGCTCCGAATCCTCGATCGTGCTTCCGGCACTCACCGACACGTTAGGCCCTATCTTCGACGCTTTGAGTGTGACGCCGTCTTCGATGTACACGGGATCGAGCAGCGTGACCCCCGAGGGCACCGACTTCGGTCGGCGAGCTGCTTTGCGCTTCTCGAGAATTGTCCGATTCGTGTCGAGCAGCGTGTCGAGCTTTCCGGCGTCGTACCACCCCTCGACGTCGATCACTTTGATCTTGGCGCCCTTGTCGATCATGTACTGGAACGCGTCGGTGAGATAATACTCACCCTTGTTCGGCGGCTGCTTCAGCACCCACTCGATGCCGTCGAGCATCAGCTTCCAGTTCCTCACGTAGTACAGACCGATGTTCGCGCGCTTGGAGATCGGCGTCGAGGGCTTTTCGACGATCTTGGTCATGTTACCGTCGCGATCGGTGACGACGACGCCGAAGCGCTGATAGTCCTCCACTTCCTTCACCCAGATGATCCCGTCGGCATCGACGCTGTTCACGACTGAGAAATCGGCATCGAAGATCGTGTCGACGAAGATGATCATCACCGGCTCGTCGATGTACGGGCGCGCGAGCGCAACCGCGTCGGCGGTGCCCCGCTGCGTTTTTTGTTCGACGAATACGCTCGCGAAAGGGTATTTGGCACGCGCGTACTCCTCGACCTTTTCTTTCAAATGCCCGGTGATGTAGATGACCTGGTCGACGTTGCCTAACGCCTGCAAGTCCTCCATCACGTAGTCGATCACCGGCTTGCCGGCGATCTTGAGCATCGGCTTCGGCGTGATGTGGGTGTGCGGCCGGAGCCGTGTGCCCTTCCCCGCGAGTGGAATGATCACCTTCATGGTGCGCTGGTTCCCTCCCGTCCGTAAGCATCCTCGAGCCGGACGACGTCGTCGAGGTGAGGCGTCGAGACCTCGAGAACGTCGCAATCGGTGACCGCTTCCATCTGGTGGATGGTGTGCGGCGTTATGCGGTACGCTTGGCCAACCTGGAGGCCGACGTCGGTTGGCGCCCCGTCGGCGCCCCGTTGCCAAACGCGATAGATGATGCTTCCCGCAAGGAGGTACACCGTCTCGTCTTTCACGTTGTGGTACTGCACCGAGAGCTTCTGGCCGGCGTTGATGTGCAGAATCTTCCCGACGTACGTGTCGGTACGCGCCCAGATGGTCTCGTGACCCCAGGGCTTCGGAACGTGCGTAATGTGGACGGGACCCGACATTGCGTGGCGCGTTGAGCGTGGCGCGTTAAGCTGCGTAACTGCGTCGAGAGTACGCTACACGCTTCAGGCGTCACGCGCCACGCGCCGCGTTCAGGCATGCTCCCTGCTTCGGACACCTCTAATGATCCTCGAACCGAAGTATCTGCCGAAGCTCGCAGCGACGGTGGGGCTCTTCACGCGCTATGGCCTCGCCGATTTCGCCAAGCAGCAAGGGCTGCGGGGGATCGCGCCAGACCCAGATAGCGACGACGCCGACGGCACACCCTCGCCCGAGAAGGCGGCCGCCTTTCGCAAACGGCTCGTCGAGCTCGGGCCGGCGTACGTGAAACTCGGACAGGTTCTGTCGACCCGACCCGATCTGCTGCCGGAGGAATACATCGCGGAGCTCGAGCGCCTGCAGGACGACGTCGGTCCGATTCCTACCGACGACGTGCGCGCGACCATCGAGGCGGAACTCGGCGCACGGATCAGCAAGCTGTTCGAAGAGTTCAGCGACGACCCGATCGGGAGCGCGAGCCTCGGACAAGTGCATGCGGCAACTTTGCGCGACGGCCGCGACGTCGTCGTCAAAGTCCAGCGTCCACATATTCGCGAGCAGCTCGCGGACGACATCGAGTACTTTCGTGAGTTTGCCAGCTTCCTCAACGCGCACACGGAGATCGGCGCGCGCGTCGACATGCTCGGCATCATTCACCAGCTCGAGCGCGCGCTGGTCGATGAGCTCGACTATCGCATCGAAGCGCGCAATGCGGCCGCTTTTCGTCGGTCGCTGGCCGAGTTTCCGCGCATTCTCATTCCGCGTGTCGTCGAAGGGTTCACCACGCAGAAGGTGCTCACGACGGAACGCATCAACGGTGTAAAGATTGGCGAGATCTCACCGCTCACGAGACTCGATCACGATTTTCATCCCGTCGCGGACGAGCTGACGCGCGCGTATCTCAAGCAGATCACGATCGACGGGCACTTCCACGCCGACCCGCACCCCGGGAATGTCTTCGTCGTTCTCGCCGACCGTGAGAATCCGCTCACGCCGTCGGAGGCGAAGGCGATCGATCGGCGTCACGTGCCGCGACGCGCGGCGACGCCACTGGCCCGCATGGAGGCACAGGCGCAGCGGGATGCCGCGCCCGAGCCGGACGACATCGACGTCCGGTTGGCACTGATCGACTTCGGCATGACGGCGCGGCTCTCCGCCGCGCTCCGCGATCAGATCATTCGGCTGCTGCTGGATCTCTCCGACAACCGCGGCGATGACGTGGCGGCGACGCTGATCGAGGTCGGCGACCCGATACCCACATTCGATACCGCGAAGTACAGTCGGGACATCGCGTCGCTCATGGCGCGCCACTACGATCTCGCCATCGGCGACGTCGAGACGGGTGCCGTGCTCTACGAGTTGATCAACATCTCATTTCAGCGCGGGCTTCGCCTGCCCGCCGAGCTCACGCTACTCGCCAAGGCACTGTTCAACCTCGACGCGGTAACACGCGCACTCGATCCGAGCTACAACCCGATCAGCACGATTCGGGAGTTCGGCAACCAGATCGCCGAGGAGAAGGCCCGGCGCGAGCTGAACCCGCGCAAGCTGCTCCAACTCGTTATGCATGGCGGCGATTTCCTGTTTGCGCTCCCGCATCGCCTCGACCTCATCACGCAGCGCGTCGCCGCTGGCGACTTCGCGATGCGGGTGGAGGTGCCGCAGCTCACGGTGCTTCTCAACGGCCTGCAAAAGGTCGCGAACCGCATTTTCTCCGGGCTCGTGCTCGCCGCGATCATCATCGCGAGCGCGATGCTCATCACGACGCGAAAGACGCTCGGCACCTGGGGCTTCATCGTCGCCGGCGCGGTGAGCGCGTGGATGGTGATCGCGATCTGGCTGGGCGACCGCCGCAAGCGCCGCGATTAGCAATCCCGCGTATCGGACTGGTACGCGCCCATACAGTTCCCCGACACGCCGCCAGGCTTGACGCGTCCTGCGCACCCCAACAGCTTCCAGTCACCACGTGACTGGAAGCCCTGCCATGCCGTCGATCGACCTCCTGCAAGGGACCGTTGACGTTCTTATCCTTCGGACACTCGCCTGGGAGCCGATGCACGGCTACGCGATCTCGCGCTGGATCAACGAGCGATCCGAAGGCATTCTCGCGATCGAAGGGGCAGCGCTTTACCAGGCGCTCCACCGCCTCGAGCGCAAACGATGGATCGCGCCGTCGTGGGGTGTCTCCGACAACAACCGGCGGGCGAAGTTCTATCAACTGACGACGGATGGGCGGCGACAACTCCGCGCGGAGACGGCGACCTGGCGCACCTACGCCGACGCCGTGACGCGCGTGCTCTCCCCGGCCTAACGAGGTGGACCCGTGAGCCAGAATCCAGATCGATCGCGGCGGTCGTTCCGCTTTCCGTGGCGCTCGGCGAGCCGAATTCGCGCCGACGTCGACGAGGAGCTCACCTTCCACTTCGATATGCGCGCCGCGGAGCTCGTCGCCGGGGGCATGAGCGAGGAGGAGGCGCGGCGCGAGGCGGAGCGCGAGTTCGGGGACGTCGAGTTCACGCGCCGCTACTGCCGGCACCTCGACGAAGGC
>DATEHJ010000472.1:0-5339 GCA_035279645.1 Gemmatimonadaceae bacterium | reverse complement strand
ATCGAGTACCAGCGCGTCGCGATCGATCTCGCCAACACCGTCGACGCGCGTGAACGACACGTCATCGAGGAGGCACGCGCGAAGTTGGTCGAGAGCGAGCTGGCGCCGCTCCGGCGCGAGCGCTTTCAGCGCGAGCGCGACATCACGGAGGATATTGGCGTCGCCGACGGCTACAATGCGTCCTTCGAGCTGCTGAGCGGCGTCGATCTGAATGGACTTCGGGCGGAGTGTGACGCTTTCCTCCGCGAGACACAGTCGATGTGGGATGACGTGCTTCCCGAGTTCCTCCGCGGGCGGCTAGGCATGACGCCCGCGGAGGTCACACGGGCGGACGCGCTCGCCCTGTTCCGCGCGAAGGAGTTCGATCGTTTTTTCCCGCCGGCGTCGATGGAGTCGTCGATCCGGAAGCAGGTGCGGGACATGGGCATCGACCCGACCGCGGCCGGGAGAATTCTGTTCGACACGGGAGACCGTGAAGGGAAGCGCTCGCGCGCCTTCTGCGCTCCGGTGCGTGTGCCTAACGAGGTCTATCTCGTGATGCGGCCGCACGGCGGGCAGACGGACTGGAATACGTTTCTTCATGAGCTCGGGCACGCGCTCCACTTCGCCTATATGCGGCCGGACTTGCCTTACGAGTATCGGTGGCTCGGGGACAACTCGATCACCGAAGGCTACGCGATGCTCTTCGACCACCTCATGCAGGACGCGGGGTGGCTCAAGCGCTACACGGAAGTCGGGCCGGGGAACGTGCAGACTTTCTTACGGGCCGTGGGCTTCGAGGAATTGCATTTCCTTCGGCGGTACACCGCCAAGCTCGGCTACGAGATCGAACTGTATGGAGGAAAGCTGCCGTGGGACGCGCTCCCGGATCTCTACACCGATCGCCTAACGAGCGCGACCAGCTTTCGCTACAGCCCTGCCGACGCCTTCGTCGACGTAGACCCGCACTTTTATGCCGCGCGCTACCTCCGCGCCTGGCAGCTTCAGGCTCTCCTCACGGAAACACTGGTCGAGCGCTTCGACGCCGACTGGTGGCGGAACCCGCGCGCTGGCCCCTGGATCTGCTCTGCCCTCTTCGGCGAAGGTCAGCGCGAGCTGGCGGACGAACAGGCGCGGCGAGTTGCCGGGAAGAAGCTCACGTTCGATCCGCTGGTTCGGGCGGTCACGCGGCTGTTGGAGTAGAGTCGCACTCGACACGGAGTAGAAGAACGGATCTAGAAGAGCGGGTCTAGAGAATCGGAGTTAGAAGAACGGATCTAGAGTGGCGGGTCTAGAACATCGTGGCGAATTCGGAGGCGGGTGCGCTCGGCGCGCCCGCATTCCTTTTTGCGCACTTCCGTCGTTCTAGCTCCGTTTTTCTAGACGCGCTCTTCTAGACCCGCTCTTCTAGATCCGCCCTTCTAGATCCGTTCTTCTAGACCCGTCTCTCCAGCCTCCCTAACACCGGTCCCAAACAATCTCCCATCCCGTCGGCTTTCAAAACGGCTGCTGGAAAATCGAACACTACTGGTTCCGTCACCTTGCGAAATGCAAGTCGAAACCGCGGCCGTAACTACGCTCCAGTTCGATCGTCCTCCCGACGACTATGGCCATCGTCCTCCTTGTCGACCAGGATCCGTCCGTTCGCGGCGTGCTCACCAAGGCGCTCGCCCGCTTCGGTCATGACGCGCTCACCGCGAGCAACGCCGCCGAGGCGCTGCAAGCGCTGGGAGCCAGTCACGTAGATCTCGTCATCTGCGACTGGAACATGTCCGGCTCGAGCCAGCTCGACGGACTAGAGCTACTCCGGTTGCTGCGCGAAGAGGACCGCGACGTCCCCGTCATCATGCTCACCGAGTTCGGCACCATTGAGCATGCAGTGTCGGCGATGCGCGCGGGGGCCACGCACTATCTCGCCAAGCCATTCCAGAACGAACAACTCCAGCTCACCGTCGAGCAGGCATTGGCCGTCGCGCGGCTGCGCGACGAGAATCGCGCCCTGCTCCGCGAGCTTCAAGGAAGACGCAGCGAGCACGAGATCATCGGCGACGGCCGAGCAATTCGACAGCTGCTCGACAGCGTTGCTTCCGCCGCGTCAAGCCGCGCGACCGTCTTGCTGCAAGGCGAGCCCGGCACCGGCAAGGAGCTTCTCGCACGAGCGATCCACGCGCAGAGCGATCGTCGTGAAGGGGCATTCATTCGGATGAATTGCGCCGCCCTGCCCGACGGTCAGATCGAGGGTGCGCTGTTCGGCCACGAGAAGGGCGCGCTGATGGGCTCATCCAAGCGCTCCCTCGGCGCGCTCGAACGCGCGAATGGCGGCACTCTCCTCCTCGACGAGATCGCCGAGCTGCGGTCGGATCTTCAGGAGAAGCTCCTTCGGGTTCTACAGGAGCGCGAATTCGAAAGAATCGGCGGCTCCGGTCCAGTGAAAGCGGACGTTCGAATCGTCGCGACTACTACGCGCGATCTCGAAAGCGAAGTGAACGCGGGCCGCTTCCGTCAGGATCTGTACTATCGGCTAAACGTCTTCCCGATCTCGATTCCGCCCCTCCGCGATCGCCGCGAGGACATTCCGGTGCTCGCGCAGCGGTTCGCGGCCCGGGCGGCGGCCGAAGCAGGAAAGGAGATTCAGGGTTTCGAGCCCGAAGCTCTCGAGCTGTTGTGTGGCCACGAGTGGCCCGGCAACGTTAGGCAGCTCCAGAACGCGGTCGAGCGTGCGGTCATCCTCAGCACCGACGAAACACTGCCCGTGCATTTGTTCGCCTCGCTCCGCGCGACAACGGCGCCGGACGAGGATGCGTCTGCCGCTCCCGCGCAGACTGCGCAGCCGAATGGCGTGGCAAGCACCGGAGCGCATGTGCTTGCACTACCCTCGCTCGACCTGATGGAGGTCGAACGGCGCGTCATCGAGCAGGCACTCTCGCTCACCAAAGGCAACCGCACCCGTGCCGCGCAGATGCTCGGCATCAACGTGCGGACCCTTCGACGCAAGCTGAATGGCGGTGGCGACACCGACCGCGACGACACCGAAGTTCGTGGCCGCGTCGCGTGAGTATTGTTCACGCAAATTCCGTTACGGCAAAAGGATAGTTCCTAGCCTGGCGCAGGAGTCCGCTGTAAATTGCCGGGCGTGTCCAGAGCGAACGGTGGCGTGACGACCCCGCAGCGCATCGACGCCAGCGTGGGCGTCGACCCCGGCATACGCGAGCTCATCGCTGTTCGTGAGATCGTCCATGCCTTCCTCACTGCGGACCGACCCGAGGAAGTCTTTCAATTCGCGCTGGATCGCGTCAGTCCCCTCGTTGGTGCGTCCTTCGCCTGCGTCTACCTGATCGACGGCGCGTCCGAGTTGATGCGGCTGGGGGCCGTTCACAACTGGCCTGCCCAGTTCTCCCCCTTCCTCGGCGAGATGCGCGTGCGGCTCGGCTTCGGCCCCAGCGGCGAAGCCGCGAGCGAACGCCGCGCGATCGAGATCTCCGACGTGTTTGCCGACCCGTCGCTCGAGGATTGGCAGGAGGTCGCCGCGGAGCTCGGCTTTCGCTCTCTGGTCGCGCTGCCGCTGCAGACCGGGCAGGCGGTGCTGGGTGCGGTCACGTTCTACTTTGGCGATCCACACGCGATCACTACCGACACTCGGAGCCTTCTGCGCATGGTTGCCGACCAAATGGCGGCGACGGCGGAAAAGGCCCGGCTGATCGAGGAGCTGAGGCGCGCTAACGGCGCTCTCGTCGAGTCGAATTCGGAGCTCGAGCGCCAATACGTGGCGCTTCTCGAGGCGCGGCGCATCAAGGACGAGTTTCTCTCGAACATGTCGCACGAGCTGCGCACGCCGCTCACCGCGGTGATGGGCTACATCTCCCTGATGCAGGAGGGGCTCGCAGGTCCGATCACCGACGAGCAGCAGAAGACGCTGGGACAGGTGAAGACCGCGAGCGAACAGCTGCTGGGGCTCATCGGCGATCTGCTCGAGCTCACGAGCCTCAAGCGCGGCGGACTCGAGGTGGTCGTCAGCGGGTTCGCTCCCACTGAGCCGCTCCAACTCGCGATCGCCAACACCCAGGGTCGTCCGGAGGGCGTCGCGCTCCGCGTGATCGAGCCGCGCCGAGAACAATCGGCAGAAGGCGATCACCCGCCGCCGCCGCGCGTGATGTGGAGCGACCGGAAGAAGATCGCGAAGATCCTCGCCAGCCTCCTCAGCAACGCCTACAAGTTCACGCACGAGGGCGAGGTACGCGTCGAGATCGAGGTTCTGGAAGATCGGGTGATCTACAGCGTGCAGGACACCGGGATTGGAATTCCGCCCGAGGCACAGCGCTTTGTCTTCGATGAGTTCAGGCAGGTGGATGGCTCGATGACGCGGCGCTACGGGGGCTCTGGCCTGGGACTCGCGCTGGCTCGTCGCCTGGCGAGATTACTGGGCGGCGACATCGTCCTCGTCTCCACGCCTGGCGTCGGCTCCACGTTCCGCGTCGAGGTTCCGCTCGCGTACGAGCCCGACGAAGAGCCGGCGACCGATCTGCATTAACGCGTTTATCATTCTCTAATGCCTCCGTCACAACGTACGCTGCAGGAATTCCAAACGACGCTCGCGCCCAACGAGGTTCTCACGCGCGCCAAGGGCTTCTTCGCCCAGCGCACGCCCCTCTATGCCGCGTTTCTCGATAAAGAAGGCCCGACCTTTTGCAGCTTCCGCGGCCAGGGAGGAGAGGAGATCGTCATCGGCGTCACGGCGTCCGACGGCGGTACGCGCGTCACGGGCTCGACGTATCTGTTCGACATGCAGCTCGCGCGCTTTTTCTCGACGCTGCCCACGGTGCAATCGTGACCGAGCTCTTCGTCTCACAGCTTCGCGCGCGGCCGACGACAATTCGGCTCGCGCCGTCCGGCGGGGCGGGTATCACGATCCGCGTCGAGATGCCGGAGGTCTGGGACGCGATTCGGATCGTCGTGTCGCCGCGTGAGCCGTTGCTCACCGTCAAGGTGCGAGCGCTCGAGGCGCTTTTTCCCGAGGCGGAATTGCACAACGACTTCGTGCTGAAGTACCGGGGCTGGGAAATTCTCGACGAAGCCTCGCCGCTCGCCGATCTCGGAATCAGCAGCGGCGCGATTCTTCTGCTCACGCACCGCAGGCGCCGCCCCGTCCGCTGATCAGGCGAGTCGTTAGGCGCACCTAGCACCTAGCACCTAGCACCTAGCACCCGTCCTCTCCGTGCCGGTCGCCTTCATTTCGCACGCTGACTGCGGCCGTCACGACACGGGCTGGGGGCACCCCGAGCATGTCGGCCGCCTCCGCGCGATTCCGCGCGCGCTCCGCGATCATCCCGAGCTCTTTCACGCCCTGGTTCACGTCGAGGGGC
>DATEHJ010000471.1:0-19802 GCA_035279645.1 Gemmatimonadaceae bacterium | reverse complement strand
TTCTCGCGAGCGGAGAGACGCCAGTTTAGACTTCGCTCGTCAGACGACACCGCGGCGAGGGTCGCGCGGACCCGCGCCGGCTCGAGCTGAACGTCATTGCCGCAGACGGTGGCAGCGCCGTCGTCGGGCAGGACCATCGTGGCGAGCATCTTGAAGATGGTCGTTTTGCCGGCGCCGTTCGGCCCGAGAACGCCAAACACCTCGCCTTCCGACACGTCGAAGCTGACACGATCCACGACCGTGACTGGAGCACGGCCGCGACGGAGAAGGAGGTCGCGCAGCGAGCTCCGCGACTTGAAACGCTTCGTGAGGGAATCGATATGAATCGCCGGCTCGTGCTCCGCCGGCGAGCGATACTCGCCAATCGCGCTGGGCGCGACGCGAACTGACGCCGTCGCTGTCGTCACGCGATGATCTCGGTGAGATATCGGCCCGATCGGCTCATCTGCGCGAATCGGCTTGCGGGCGCTTTCCCCGCGGCCTCTGCCCGCTCGTCGGCGGCGAAGAGCAGATCCTCGGATACGGTCCAGGGACGAATGCGGCCGTGGCCCTCACGTCGCGGCTGCATTGCCATCGTCCAGAGCGCTTGATTGAGTCGCACCGAGGGGCACGCGTCGCCCCGCGCGAGGCCGTTCACGAAGTGGCGCATGAGCGGCTTGGCGAGCGTCGTCGCGAAGCGCGGCTCCAACCGCGAGAGCACTTCGCGCGACACGGACAACGTCGAAAGCGCAGCGCCGAGCCTGAGGGTCCAGTAGCAGGAGCTCGATGCGCCCCACCGCAACGCGGTGTCGACGAAAGCGTCCCAGTCGAAAGCTTTCGACGCGCCGAGCGCGCCGAGATCACGAAAGGCGTGCCATGCACCCCACCTCAGCATGTGCGACCAAGCGAAGTGGATCGCCAGATGCACGGCGTGATGGTCCGCCTGCATAACGAGCGCGTGGCCCGCTCCCAACGTGACGCCTCGGGCGCGACGCCAGATCTCGTCCTCGGTACATCGAAATGGATGTCCAGGGGGCAGAATGGCGCGATGGATCTCGAGCCGGAGTCCGCTGGTGCGTACGTCGCGCAGTGGCGGGAGGTGATGATGCGTGCCGTAACTCCGATCGCCCGGGACATCGGGATCGCTCTCCCACTCGAGCTCCAGCATCAGCGCACGGGCCTCCTCGGCGCGATGCGGCCGAACGAGGATGTCGATATCCCTCATTGGACGGGCCGCGAACGAACCGTATACCGTGCACGCCAGGGCGCCACCTTTGAGGAGCAGAACCTCGATGCCCGCGTCGTTCAGCGCGATGAGCGTTTGCTCGAGACGGTCCCGCAGCTGGCGCATGCGGAATTCCCGATCGAGCGCGAGAATCGCCAGATATCGCTCGACGCTGAGGGGGATCGCGGAATCGGACATGCTTCGCAGACAATCGCGCAGCGCGATGATGGCATTTTCGTCCGACGCGAGCTGGAGAACCCGCGGCCAGTTCTCGATCGAGCGAAGGTCGAGCGGCTCCGACACCGCGCCTGCACGCGCGAGCTGAAACACGAGGCCCGCCTCGGCATCGCCGGCGAGCGACTGGTGCTGCACTGCAAATGGCTTATCCAACGGCCGAGCCGCTGCAACGGGTGGTGTCATCCCGAACGTCGAGGTCTGGTATTGAGGCGGCTAACGAGCCACGCCGCACGGTGTTGGACCGAGGGCGGAGGTGGCAGCAACGATGCCGGGGGGTCACAAGCCACGGAGACGACGGGGAGGCATGCCCTCGTTGCGTCGAAGGCGTTGGAGTCCGCTGAGTTGACCGCGGCGCCGTGCGTTCCGGCGGGGCGATAGCGAGATCGGCGCCGCCTCGAACTGTTGCGACGCTGCAACGTTTCCGTAAAGCTTCGCGACGCTCACTTCGAGCGGCACACAATGTCAAACGAGATCGACGAGCTTGAACGAGATCATCTCGTTGAGAAACTCGGCGATCGCGCGCTCGCCCTCGTGCGGCTCCATATCGGAGTACTCCTCGAGAAGCGCGTCGCGAATCTGGACCACTGTTCGAGGTTGCTGAATCAGCTTCCAGATGCTGGCCCCAACTTCATTTAGCCCGTAGTACTGACCATCGCGCATGCTGAGGAGCACGGCTTCGTCCGCAACTTCGCACGAGACCAGTTGCGGCGACGCGCGCACGGGGGTGTCCAGAGAAAGGCTCGGCATAGTATCCACGATGCTCATTCCACGCGGCTCCACTCAATGATCTGCCGCACCAACTGGCCCAATCGGGCGACGTCCCGTACGGCATGCAGCGTCCATACAGGCACGGTTGCGGCCACCGCTGCAGCCGCCGCCAATTGCGACCCCGCGCCTCTCAAACCGACCAGCGACGCCGGAAGCTTTGTCTGGTGGGCGAGAGCGATCGTCGCCTCGCTGGGCACGAGTCGGGAGCGCCAACCGGCCCGCTCGTCACTATGCTTTAGTACTGGCGCGAGCACGTAGATCGCCCCGAGCGCGGTCGGTTTGACCGCGAGCGCTTCGTCGACAAAGCCGGTTACCGTGGTCTTGACGCCCTGAATGAGCGTATCCGACACTTTTCCCACTGGCAGCACCGCCGCCATGTCGGACCAGAGTCGAACGCTCCCCACGCCGGGACGAACGGTCGGCGGTTGACCAGGGCTGACGACGAGCAAATCATCGCCGACGAGTCGCCCTCCGGCGGTGGTAAGCGCAGTCGCTAGGGTGGATTTACCGTAATGCTTCGGACCCACGAAGGCGACCGCAGTCTCTCCAATCGCAACGGCGCTTCCGTGCAGACAGAGGAACCCCGCCAGCTCCAGAGCGAGCGAGATCGCGGGGCCGAGCACGATGCTGCGCACCAGTTCCGGAATGGCCGTTCGATTGTGATACCAGACGATTGAGGATCCGTCACGGGCGATGTCGAACGTTCCCGCATGTGAATAGACAAGCCGAAAGCCATCCCCGAATTGAGAGAGCTCATAACGCTCCTCACGTACCGCACGCTCGCCGACGAAGGTCAATGCATGCGCGGGCGGCTCGCCGTGATCGACGGTGAGCGTCCAGTCGGGGCGCGAGCCGTGCGGCGCCGCCGACAGCTCTGGAAACTCGATCTCCGAGCGAAGGACGCCGCCGAACGCGGCATAATCGCGCGTTGTCGCGGAAGGTTCGCGATTGGCCGAGGCGTCAATTGGCAGCGGTGCGGCGGCGGGCGACACAGACTCGGCGATGCTCAGCGTATGAATGAAGCGGGGAGGGGCGGTGGATCCGGGAGATCCGGAAGCCGCACCATGGACTTTATGCCAAAGCCGCCGAGAACCGGACGACCGTTACGCTCGAGCCACGCATGGGCGCGCAGAGCGCCGTCGGACGTGTGCGCCACGCCGAGACAAAGTTGAGCATCTTCTCCAAACCAGCCGAGCATCACCTTCGCGGCCACGGCTTGCGTCAGGCACGTCGCGCGCGGGATGCCCCTGCTTACGGCCTCGACGGCCCATGGGATCGATGACGCGAGCGTGGACTGCTTGTCCGCAATCATCCTCGGTGAGGAACGGAGCCGACTGATGATGCGCAAAATAGCACGCGATGGGAGAAGCCACAGCGCGAGGCGAACCGCAGTGACGACTGGAAGCGCAACCAGAAGCAGGCCGCACTCACGCAGCGTGAGGTGAAGGAGGGACTGGAGTCGCACAGTCAGTGTGAACGCCGGCCGGAGAGTGAAAAAGCGATCACTGCCGCAACTCACCACCACAGCCTGTCTGAGCCGCTGTGATGGTGAGTGCGTTTGCAACGTTGCAGTTCGGTGCTGTTACGATCCGGAGCAAACGATGTTCACGCCCATGAACGTATAGCCGTCGGCATCGCCAAGGTGCTTATCGCAGCCTTGGGTAGCCGCCTCGAACGTGCCGAACCGTCGAACCTCGGGTGAGGTCCACTTTCTCTTTGGTGCTGCCGCCATGGATACCCTCCGTCAGGGGTTGGTTTTGACCGCATCGCGGGCGGTCGTTCCGTGAGACGCACAGACGGCAACGCGAGCCAGCGGCCGCATCGTCCTCGCCCAGCGAGACACGTCCTTGTGGTCCCCGAGTCCGCCGAAGCCCATCATGCGGCAACCGGTGAAAGCGCTCCAGCCTCGGAGCGCACTCGGTGACTACGATCCGACAATTGATTGAGCCAAGTGCCAAGTACTGCTGTTCTAAACAACGTGAGCGCCTGACGATTCATTCCGGTGCGCTCAGGCGAATGTCGATATCGCATGAACAGGTCGCGCACACGATCGGTATTCATGAACGGCGCGAGGGCCGAGTAGTCGAGCATCTCGCTCGTACCGACATCGACGGCTCGGAAGCGCCGGTGGAAATTCGGCGAGAGATTCGCCTTGGTACTCCGCCACTGAATCGCTGGAGGCAGAATTCCGTTCATTGCACGGCGGAGAAGAAGTCGCGGCCAACCACCGGCGAACTTCTGCTCCTCGGGAAGGCCGAGGCAGAACTCGATGAGCCGACGATCGAAGAACGGATAGCGAGGCTCGATACCGAACGCAGCAGCCGACTTGTCGGCGATTTCGAGTGTGAGCTGATATAGTGGCTGCGACAGCCCCTGAACGTGCGCCTCACGTTCGGATTGCACCGCGCGCCGATGGTCGGCGGCCTGCGCCAGCCTCGTTTGCCGAAGCAGCGCATCAGCAAGCGACGGCTGGAGCAAGGAGCTTTCCAGCGTCGAGTTGTCGCGCATCGCCGTTGAGAGCTCGCGAAACGAATTTGGGAGCATGGGCCGAATCCCATAGCTCGTCGCGAGTTTGGTATGTGATAAACCAAAGCGTTTCCCGAGATCGGACGCGGCGCGGAACCAAGAGACGTAGCTCCCACGGCGAGCCAGCTCGGCGAGATGCGGAAGGACGTATTGGCTGAGCGCGAGCTCCGGTGACTTACCGTGATGCGTGCTGAACGCGCGTACTTCCGCCTCGAGCGCATCCCATTTGTTGGCGCGAGCAAGCCCTGTGAGCCGTCCGAACCCGTGGCTCACGGCGGAGTCGCCGTCGAAGCCATCGAGCAGGACGCGAACGCCATTCTGGTTCGCCGCCTCGAACATCCCCCAGTGGAGATAGAGATTCGGCGCCGAATACGGCTCGTCGAGATGCCAGAGTATGCGATTGACGTCTCGGAGAGGGCTGAGCTCATCACCACGCACGTAGTGCGGCTCAACACCGCCCGACTGAACGACCGCGTCGACGAAGGAGCGTTCGTCGATGAGATTGAGCTCGCGCTCGGGGAGACTGGGGAAGATGACGGAGAAAGTGTGGAGCGGCAAGTTGGCCTGTTCGCGCAAGCGCCGTGACATGCAGACAATCGACGACGAGTCCAATCCACCACTCAATGTGGCGCCGACAGGTTGAGCACACCGGAGCCGCGCATCGACCGCCGTACGGAATGTCTCGCGGAATGCTTCCACGTATTCGTCGTCCGTCTTGAATCGGACGTCGCGCGCGGCCTCGGCGGTCCAATACTGACGCAGAGTGGTGCGAGCGGGCGAAACCACGAGCGTGTGCGCCGCGGGAAGCCGGAGCAGGTCGCGATACATCGTGCGCGTCCGTTCCTCGTGGCTCCAGCCGACGAAGAACGCTACTTCGTCCGGATCGATCGTCGCCGTCACTTCCGCGAGACTGAGCAGCGACTTCAACTCCGTAGCGAAGGCGAAAAGCCGATCGTTACGGAAGTAGTAAAAGGGCTTCACGCCCATTGGATCGCGCGCGCAGAAGAATGAGTTGGCGCGAGGGTCCCAGATGGCAAACGCGAAGTCGCCGATGAGCCGATCGACGCATTCATCTCGCCACCGTTCGTACGCGGCGAGAATAATCTCGCTGTCCGTGGAGCGGCGCCCTCCGGCGAGCTGCAGTGCCGAAATCAGCTCGTCGCGATTGTCGATTCGCGCATCGGCGACGAGAACGAGATCGGATTGTGAACTTGCTAGCGGCTGAACCTCGCTCGCCGACTCGGGTGTCGTGATGAGCAGTCGGTGGGCGATCGCAACGCCATTGCCGGACCACACGCCGTTCCGATCGGGACCGCGATGCGCGAGGGCGGCCGACATCGCCGCAACATCGTCATGCGTTCCGATCTTACCATCGAGGCGAAGAATCCCGCAAATTGCGCTCATCGTGCTCGCTCAAGAGAATGCGCGTTACGCGACTTCCGAAGAACCGTGACGGTTCGGCTGACGCGCTGGCGCCTGGCGTGCGACGCAAGTGGGAAACCACTGAGGGCTGGATCGCTATGCGCTTTGGGGAGTTGGAGTTGGCTTCGGAGCGATAGCGTGGATGCAAACAGATGCGGCGCCTTCGCAACACTGATTGTTGGAGCAGGGCCGCGTTCAACTCCCTATACTTCGCGCGAATGACGGCTCTTTCGACCGATTTCAACCTGATCATCCACGGTATTCGACTGGCGCTTTTCGTCGCGGCCGTCATCGTGGGCATCATTGCGCTCGTCGACTGGCTCGTTCGAACGCGGCGGATCAGTCCATTCAGCGGTGTCGCGCGCTTCTTTCGGCGCAGCGTGGATCCACTCATGGTTCCGGTCGAGCGGATGGTGCTGCGAGCTGGAGGGCAGCCTGCCTCCGCGCCGTGGTGGTCCCTCGTTGCGGTGGTGGCGGGCGGAATCGTACTGCTCTTTCTGCTCGACATCGTTCGCGGATTGCTGGAGCAATTGGTGTACGGTGTGAGCGATCCGAGGACGCTGCCCATCCTCTTCGTGAGTTGGGCGTTCAGGCTCGTCGAGTTCGCGCTGATCGTCCGGGTGCTCTCGTCGTGGCTTCCAATCTCCCCGTATTCGCGCTGGGTCCGGTGGACGTATCCGCTCACGAACTGGATCCTCAATCCATTGCGACGAATACTTCCCACGCTCGGCCCCGTCGACATCTCGCCGATTGTCGCATACCTGCTTTTGGCGTGGATCCTCGAGCCGATCGTGCTCCGCGTCCTTCGCGGGCTGTTGGGAGTCTGAGTTTGCGTCCCCGGCGCTTCGTGTCGACGAAGGGGCTGGTGTCGTGTGGACGAGGTCGTTGACGTCGACGCGGAACGCGTGCGACGACTAGTCACGAAGGGTGCGACGCGATAGACTCGTCGCCGATGAATGTCGAGCCCATTTGTCTGCTGCTGGTAGGAACCGACGGCGCGCTGCTCGAAGGGCTATCGCAGTCGCTAGGCGCACTCGGTTATTCAACCGTCGCCACGCACGAGTTGCGTGACGCGCGAGACTTGGCGGCGATACGGGCGCCGCTGATTGCCGTCGTGGAGTCGAGTCTGGCGGCCACGTCCTACGCTGACGCACTCGGGATCCCGCTCGCGCCGGGCGGCGCGCTCGTGCTGTATAACGTGAGTGGAAAGGCGGACGCGCCGGTGCTCTCGCCGACACTGCAGCGCGCGGTACTCGCCAACATCACGCTTCCACTCGAGCGACAGCGGCTGGTTGCGCTCGTGCAGCACGTTGCGGAGCGGGTGCGAACGACGGGACGGCGACGCGACACGCCGCCCGAGCACACCGTGCCCTAGGGCCCGGCGCGGTGCGGCCATTGCCCGGCCGAGGGCTGCGTTATAGCATATGAAAGAGCAGGACAATCGAATCCGTGGCGATTTAACGGCAACTTGCGGCCACGTTAAACATTCGCTAAAGCGCCTGCCCGGCGCACAGCGTTTGGGCCTTTTTCTTTTCGCGCATCATGTCTGATACGACGCTGCACCCATATCTCCAAGCGATTCAGCAACGTGTGCTCGTCTTCGACGGCGCGATGGGGACGAACATTCAGTTGCGCCATCCGACGCCGGAGGATTTTGGCGGAAAGTCACTCGAGGGGTGCAACGATCATCTGGTGCTCACCCGCCCCGACCTGATTCAAGACATTCATGAATCGTTTCTCGCGGTGGGCTGCGATGTCGTCGAGACCTGCACCTTTCAGTCGACGCCGCACCGGTTGCGGGAGTGGGGGATCGAGGAAAAGACGCAATCGCTGAACATCGCCGCGGCGCGGCTTGCTCGCGCCGCGTGCGACAAATTCGCGACGGCCGTACGTCCGCGATTCGTCGCCGGCTCGATCGGCCCGACCGGCATGCTGCCATCGAGCAGCGATCCGGTGCTGTCGAACATCACGTTCTCGCAGCTCGCGGACAACTACTACGCGCAAGCGAAGTATCTCGTCGAGGGGGGTGTCGACGTACTGCTCGTGGAGACGGCGCAGGACATTCTCGAGGTGAAGGCGGCGCTCGCGGGCTTCGAGCGGTTGTTCGTCGAGATCGGGCACCGCGTTCCCGTGCAAGCGCAGGTGACGCTCGACACGAGCGGGCGCATGCTGTTGGGGACCGACATCGCCAGCGCGCTCACAACGCTCGAGGCGCTTCCCATCGACGTGATTGGGCTCAACTGTTCGACGGGGCCGGAGCACATGCGCGAGCCGATCCGGTACCTAACGAGCCACGCGTCTCGACCGATATCGTGCATTCCCAACGCGGGGTTGCCGCTCAACACGGGCACGGGCGACGCGGTGTACCCCCTCGAGCCGGCGCCCATGGCGGATATGCTCGGCGAGTTCGTCGAGAAGTTCGGTGTGCGGGTCATCGGCGGATGCTGCGGAACGCGGCCGGAGCACTTGAAGGCGATTGTGGAACGCGTGGCGCGTGGTGCGTGGCGCGTGGCGCGTGATTCGGGCGACGCGTCGCGCGTCACGCACCACGCACCACGCGTCAGTTCCGCCATGCGCGCGACCGACCTCCACCAGGATCCGCCGCCGCTGCTCATTGGCGAGCGCGTGAACTCCCAGGGCTCGCGCAAGGTGAAGCGGTTGCTCCTCGCCGACGACTACGAAGGCATCGTCGACGTCGCCCGCGAACAGGTGGATGCGGGCGCGCATGTGCTCGACGTCTGCGTCGCGCTCACTGAGCGCGCCGACGAAGCGGAGCAGATGTCGAAGGTCGTGAAGCTCCTTTCGATGAGCGTCGAGACGCCGATCATGGTCGACTCCACCGAGGCGAACGTGATCGAAGCCGCGCTCGAGCACATTCCGGGACGCGCGATCATCAACTCCATCAACATGGAAAATGGTCGCAAGCGGATCGATACGGTGGTGCCGCTGGCGAAGAAGCACGGCGCGGCGCTCGTCGCGCTCACGATCGACGAGATCGGGATGGCGAAGACGCGCGAACGGAAGCTCGAGGTCGCGCGAAAGATCTTCGACATCGTCGTCGGCGAGTACGGCATGCAGGCGGAGGATCTGATCTACGACGATCTCACCTTCACACTCGCGACCGGTGATCCGGAGATGGCCGCGTCGGCGGTCGAGACCATCGAAGGGATTCGGCTGATCAAGCGAGAGCTGCCGGGGGTTTTTACCTCGTTAGGCGTCTCCAACGTCAGCTTCGGACTCTCACCAGAGGCGCGCGCGGTCATCAACTCCGTGTTCCTGCACCATTGCGTCGAGGCGGGACTGGACATGGCGATCGTGAACCCGGCCCACGTAAAACCCTATGCCGAGATCGATGTCGAGGAGCGAACGCTCGCGGACGATCTGATCTTCAATCGGCGGCCGGACGCGTTGCAACGGGCAATCGAGGGGCTCGGGACTCGAGGACAGGGGCTTGGCAAGGAAGCGATCGCTGAAGATCCGACCGCCGACTTGTCGCCCGAACAGCGCGTGCGTTACATGGTGGTGCACCGGAAGAAGGACGGAATCGAGGATGCGCTCGATGCCGCCGGCGTCCGCGCCGCGCCCGTGCGCGTGCTCAACGAGGTACTGCTGCCGGCGATGAAGGAAGTCGGCGATAAGTTCGGCGCCGGCGAGCTCATTCTGCCCTTCGTGCTCCAAAGCGCCGAGGTCATGAAGCGCGCCGTTAGGCATCTCGAACAGTTCCTGGAGAAGGCTGAGGGCTACACCAAGGGCAGGGTCGTACTCGCGACCGTGTACGGTGACGTTCACGATATCGGCAAGTCGCTCGTGAACACGATCCTCTCGAACAACGGCTACACCGTGTACGATCTGGGCAAGCAGGTGCCCGTGAATACAATTATTGAAAAGGCGCTCGAAGTGGACGCCGACGCCATCGGGCTTTCGGCGCTCCTCGTGTCGACGTCGAAGCAGATGCCGCTGTGCGTTCAGGAGCTGGACAAGCGCGGTCTCGAAATTCCGGTGCTGATCGGCGGGGCCGCGATCAACCGGCGATTTGGCCGGCGCGCGCTGTTCGTCGATGGCGAGCGGGCGTACGGGTCGGGCGTCTTCTATTGCAAGGACGCGTTCGAGGGGCTCGAGACGATGGATGTGTTGCAGAACGACGATGTGTCGCAACGCGAAGCGTTCGTCGCGAAGCTACTCGAGGACGCGCGCAACGACGTCTTTCTGCGCACGACCGTCGGCAAGGATATCGCCGTCGGCGACCAAGGCGGTGCGCGGAGCAACGTCTCGCAGGATCATCCGGTCCCGGCGCCGCCGTTCTTCGGCACGCGAACACTGCGCGACCACGACATCCCGATCGACGAGGTCTTCGAGCTCCTCGATCTGGACGAATTGTATCGGCTGCAGTGGGGCGCGCGCGGCTCGGGCCCGCAGTACGACGCAACGGTGAAGAACGAGTTCGAGCCCGTGCTCGCGCGCCTCACGCATGAGGCCAAAACGCAGGGCTGGCTCCAGCCGAGAGTCGTCTACGGCTTTTTCCCGGTGCAGTCGAAGGGGAACGAACTCCTAGTGTACGACCCCGATTCGTACACGCGCGACGGCACGACGCGGGAAGTCGCGCGCTTCCACTTCCCGAGACAGGAAGGGCGAGAGCGGCTCTGTATCGCCGACTACTTCCGCCCGGTCGAGTCATCGGACGTCGACGTGGTCGGCTTGCAGGTCGTGACCGTTGGCGATCGCGCCGCACAGAAGTTTCAAGAGTTACAAACTGCGGGCGAATACACCGAGGCGTTCTACGTTCACGGGCTTGCCGTCGAGACCGCTGAAGCGCTCGCAGAGTGGCTGCATCGCCGGCTCCGACGCGAGCTCGGGATCCCCGGCAGCCGAGGGAAGCGGTATTCGTGGGGATATGGCGCATGCCCCGACCTCGAGGACCACGCGACGGTATTCAAGCTCCTGCCGGTCGAGCGTGAGATCGGCATGGAGCTGACGAGCGCGTTTCAGCTGGTGCCCGAGCAGAGCACCGCGGCCATCATCGTCCATCATCCCGAAGCGAAGTACTATACCGTGCGCGGTGCCGCGGGGGACACGTCACCGGAGCGCGGGACCCTGTCCGCCGCCTCGAGTCGATGAGCAAGAACGCGCTGCTTGCCCGCCTGGCCGACCCCGACCGCATCGTGTTGTTCGACGGTGCGATGGGAACGATGCTGTACCAGAAAGGTGTGTTCATCAATCAGTGCTACGACGAGTTGAGTGTTCGCTCACCAGACCTCGTTCGCGATATTCATCGCCTCTACGTCAAAGCAGGCTCCGAAATCCTGGAGACGAACAGCTTCGGGGCAAACCGAATCAAGCTCGCGCAGTATGGGCTCGAGACCCAGGCGGCGACGATAAACCGCGCCGCGGCCGCGATCGCGCGCGAGGTGGCCGACGAATCCAGCCATCCGGTGCTGGTCGCCGGCGCCGTAGGGCCGCTCGGTGTGCGCCTCGAGCCATACGGACCGACAAGCGAAGAGGAAGCGCGTGCCGTGTTCCGCGAGCAGCTCGCCGCGCTCAAGGAGGGGGGGGCCGACGTCTTCATCCTCGAGACGTTCAGCGATTTGCACGAGATCAAGGAAGCGATCCGCGCGGCAAGAGAGGTCGATGCCTCTACGCCGATCGTCGCGCAGATGACGATCGGCGCTGACCATCGAACCTCCTACGGAGCGACCGCCGAAGACGTCGCGCGCACGCTCGATGAATGGGGCGTGGACGTGATCGGCCTGAACTGCTCCGTGGGGCCACAGATCATTCTCGAGTGCATCGAGCGCATGGCGGCGGTGACGCGACGAAAGCTCAGCGCACAGCCGAACGCGGGAATGCCGCGAGACGTCGGCGGCCGCAGCATGTATATGGCGAGCCCCGAGTATATGGCGACCTACGCGCGGCATCTCATCCATGCCGGAGCCAAGGTGCTCGGAGGCTGCTGCGGGACGACGCCCGAGCACATCAAGGCGATCTGCGAGGGGATACGGCCGTTGAACCCGAGGCTTGCCGCGCAGAGTGCTGAGGGGAGAGGGCAGAGCGCGGAGGGTCGAGCGCACCGGACAGAGCGCGATGTCGATGGCGCACAACGCTCCGCGCTCAACGCCCAACGCTCTGCGCCATTCGCCGAGCGTTCCCGTTTCGCGTCGCGCATCGCCGCCCGCGAGTTCGTGACGTCGGTCGAGATCGTGCCGCCGCGCGGCGTGGACGCGACGCGCATGATCGCCGACGTGCGCAAGCTGAAAGACGCGGGCGTCGACGCGGTGAACGTCCCCGATGGCCCTCGCGCGCAAAGCCGGATGGGTGCGCTCCTGACGAGCGTTCTCATCGAACAGCAGGTCGGCATCGAGACGGTGACGCACTACGCCTGCCGGGATCGCAACCTCCTCGGCATGCTGAGCGACTTGTTAGGCGCAGCGGCGATCGGGCTTCGCAATCTCCTGATTATCACCGGCGATCCGCCGAAGATGGGACCCTACCCCGATGCGACGGCGGTCTTCGATATCGATTCGATCGGTCTCACGAACCTCGTCGGCAACCTCAATCGTGGTCTCGATCCTGGGGGCAACGCGATCGGTCAGCCGACGCGATTCGCGATCGGCGTCGGCGTCAATCCGGCGGCGATCGACGCGGTACACGAGATTCGGCGGTTCGAGTGGAAGGTCGAGGCGGGCGCCGAGTTCGCGATTACTCAGCCAGTGTTCGATGTGTCGCAGCTCGAGAAGTTCCTGAGTGCCGTGTCGCACGTGCGAATTCCGGTGATTGCCGGAATCTGGCCGCTGGTCTCGCTGCGAAATGCGGAGTTTCTAGCGAACGAGGTTCCGGGGGTATCGGTGCCCGAGGACGTCATCGCGCGAATGCGCCGCGCGAGCGAGAAGTCGAAAGAGCACGCGACGGCCGAGGGGATCGCGATCGCTCGCGAGATGCTGTCGCGCGTGCGATCGCTGGTGCAGGGTGCGCAGGTGTCGGCGCCGTTCGGGAAGGTCGAGTTGGCGTTGCAGGTGTTCGACGGGTTGACGGCGCCCAACGATGCGCTGAAACGGCAGGAAATCGCGGGCACCGCTTGAACTGCGGAGGTCGCTGGCCGTGTGGGGCTGGTTGAGCGCCGGCGGTACACTCGCAATATTGGCTGCATGCGCGCCATCCTCCTCATCGACCATGGCTCGGTAAAACCCGAGGCGAATCACATGCTCGACTGCGTGGCCAACCTGCTGCAGTCGATGGTTGGACCACAGGTGATCGTGCGTGCCGCGCACATGGAGCTCGCCGAGCCACTGATTCCCGAGGGCGTAGACGCCTGCGTCGAGGCGGGAGCGACGGACGTCGTCGTCTTCCCGTACATGCTGTCACCAGGAAAGCACTCGACGCGCGACATCCCACGCATTGTCGCCGAGGCAGCGAGCCGGCATGCGGGACTGCGAGTTCGCGTCACGGCGGCGTTCGGCGTGCACACGAAGCTCGCCGAAGTGGTGGCCGAGCGTGCGGGCGTCGAGATCATCGGCAGCGCGGATTGCTCGCGCTGTTGGAATCCCGAAGGCCAGGTCGGCCGGTGCGGAGATGCGTGCTGCGCGCGGGAAAGCGCGCGGTCGAGCCTCAGCGTCGAGGGAGCAGGCGCGCGATCTTAGTAGCCGGCGGCGCAGTGCCTTGCGCGCTCGTACGCAACCGCTTCGCCGATGAGACGGTAGGTCCGTTCGTCTCGCCAGGTCCAAGACTCCGGACGCGCGACGCCCGCGTACCGCCAATGGCTGTTCGCGGCCTCGTCGTACGCGTCGGCGATCGTCGCCCTGCCCCAGCCCTTGTTGACGTTGCCCTCGAGGCGAACAGCGGCGCTGTCGGTCGCGCGGACGAGTCGCGCAAAGGTGCCCGCCGTCGAACGGTCGCTGAAGGCGGCGGACGTCAGCACCATCGGTACCAGACCCCAGAGCGCTTGATCGGCGCTGGCGGTGAAGCTCAACGTGAAGGAGCGCCGCGCGAGATCGACGATATCGGCATCGATCTGGCCGGCGCTGTCGGCGTCGAGCAAACGCTTTATCTCTCGTCGCGCGGCGTCCGGCGTTAGGCGCAACATCTGGCTGTGCGTGACCTCGTGCAGGAGCGTGCTGCCGTCGATCGACTCGCTGACGTAAATGACGCCGCCATTCCCGTCGATCGCGAACGCAGCAATCGCTTCGCCAATGCGGTTTTCCGCCCGTCGAATCTGTATTCTGTCGGCCGGCTCACGGTTCGTGGCGCCATCGACGCGTGATATGATGGCGGAGGCGAGCAGCGTGCTCTCGTCGAGGTTCGTCGCGACCTGGCGGCAGAGCCACGCGTCGCTGGAGATGGCGTCCACGTGGGGAGGCGTCCGCGTGACGAGCGGCATTTGTGCGGACGCGCTCGTAGCTGCAAATAGCAGCACGAGCGTGCCGATGGCAGACGATCTCATTCTGTCCCGCGATCGGCGCCGGGGTATGTCCCGCGCTGGACCCGTCAGGAAGGAGGACGGGTGTGACGCAGGCCTCGTCGCGATGAGGAGGGCCGCGGCGCGAGCGCGCCGCAAGCGGACTGAAGGCAATTAAGGGACCGTGCACGGGCAGACGAACCGCACGAGGCTTGGAATTGCCTAACGACTTGATGCGACGCGATTTATCGAGTGATCATGCGCCCGCGACGTCGAGGATCGTCAGCCGCGATTTGCGAGCGAATGACGCACCTTGCGACGACGGGCAGAACGACCGGGTGGGGAAACGAGGGAGGACTCCCCTCGCCCCTCGTTTGGCTGCCAGGTAGAGTACAGCAGTCGCGAGGTTACAGCGCTTCACGAAACACGAGCGATTCCCATGGCAATCGACACTTCAGTGCGCCCACCGTTGACGGCGCTCTCCGACGAGGAGGCGATGTTCCGCGACGCCGTGGCCGGGTTCGCGGAAGACGAAGTTCGTCCGCGCGTGCGCGAGATGGAACGCGAAGGCAAGATCGATCGCGCGCTCATCACGAAATTCTTCGAGATGGGGCTGATGGGCGTCGAGGTTCCCGAATCGCTGGGCGGATCGGAGGGCTCGCTGATGATGGTCGCGCTCGCGGTCGAGGCGATCAGCAGGGTCGATCCCGCCGCCGCGATTCTGATGGACGTGCAGAACACGCTCGTGAACTATCCGATTCGCACATATGGAAGCGACTTCCTCAAAACGACGTATCTGCCGCAGCTGACCGGTGAGAAGGTTGGCGCCTATGCGCTGTCGGAACCGGCGTCGGGATCGGATGCATTCGGCATGCAGACGCGCGCCGAGGAGCGTGGCGACGGCTGGGTGCTCACCGGCCGCAAGCTGTGGATCACCAACGGCGCGGAGGCGGAGATCTACGTCGTATTCGCAAACGCGAATCCGGGCGCCGGCTACAAGGGGATCACGGCGTTCGTCGTCGAGCGGGAGTTCGAGGGCTTCGGCGTCGGCAAGAAGGAGGACAAGCTCGGCATTCGCGCCTCGAGCACGACGGAGCTGATCCTCGACGGAGTCACCGTGCCTAACGAGAACGTGCTCGGGCCGGTGGGCCAAGGGTACAAGATCGCGATCGACACGTTGAACGGCGGACGCGTCGGGATCGGCGCACAGATGATCGGCGTCGCTCAGGGCGCGCTCACGGCGGCGCTGGAGTTCGTGCGCGAGCGACGACAGTTCGGCAAAGCCATCGCTGAGTTCCAGGGGGTGCAATTCCAGCTGGCGCAGGCGCGGGCGGAGCTCGAGGGCGCGCGACTCCTGGTGTACAACGCCGCGCGTCTCAAGGACGCGGGCCAGGATATCGCGATGGAAGGCGCGATGGCAAAGCTGATCTCGTCGCAGGTCGCGGAACGGGTAACGTCGCTCGCCGTCGAGCTGCACGGCGGGTATGGCTACACGAAGGACTATCCGGTCGAGAAGTTCTACCGCGACGCGAAAATCGGTGCGATCTACGAGGGGACGTCGAACATGCAGCTGCAGACCATTGCGAAGGGGCTGGCGGCGAGGGGATAGGGGCCATGGAATTCGGAACGTGAACTCAATCCGCGTACACAAAACCGGTGGGCCGGAGGTGCTCCGCATCGAGGAGCTGCCGGATCCAGTGCCCGGACCGGGCGAGCTGGTCGTCAACATCGAGGCGATCGGTGTCAACTTCATTGAGATCTATCAGCGAGAAGGCCTGTACACGGTCCCGCGGCCCTTTACCCCGGGCAGCGAAGCGGCGGGGGTCGTTCGAGCGTTAGGCAGCGGCGTCACCGAGTTTCGGGTCGGCGACCGGGTGGTGTCGCAGAGCATGCGCGGCGCGTACGCGTCGCGAGCGATCGTAGCCGCGGATCGTGCGGTAAAGATCCCCGACGGCGTGTCGACGAAGGTGGCCGCGGCCGTTTTTCTGCAGGGGCTCACGGCGCACTATCTGACGTCGTCCACCTACCCGCTCAAGCCGGGCGACAGTTGTCTCGTGCACGCCGCCGCGGGCGGAGTCGGTCTCCTGCTCTGCCAGATGGCGAAGAAGCGCGGAGCGTTCGTCGTCGCCACGGCATCGACGCCAGAGAAGCTCGCGTTGGCCCGGGCCGCCGGCGCCGACGAGGCGATCAACTACACATCGCGCGACTTCGTCGCGGACGTGAAGCGCAGCACGGGTGACGCCGGCGTCGCCGTGGTGTACGATTCCGTGGGTCGGGTCACCTTCGAAGGCTCGCTCAATTCCCTGCGGCGGCGCGGCATGCTCGCGCTGTTCGGTCAGTCGAGCGGGCCCGTACCATCGTTCGATCCACAAATACTCAACCGAAAGGGCTCGTTGTTCCTCACTCGGCCAACATTGAACGACTACGTCGCGACGCGCGATGAGCTCGTACAGCGATCGAGCGAGCTGTTCGGGTGGGTGAAAGACGGCTCGCTCAGCGTTCGCATCGGCGCGGAGTTTCCGCTCGTGACGGCAGCGGACGCGCATCGAGCGCTGGTGAGTCGGAAGACGACGGGGAAGGTAGTCCTGGTGCCGTGACCGCCTGAGAAGTCGAGCCGAAACACTGCGTCGTCAACCTCGAGTAAATCCTAGATGCGCCACCTCGCGCGATATCCGCTCCTCACCGTGCTCGTCCTGTGCGCACCGACTGCGCGAGGACAGCAGACCAGCGCCAGCAAGAACGCGCCCGATCCAACGAGCGTTTTGGCATCGCGCATTCAGGTCGTCATGGACCGGCCGGAGTTCAAGCACGCAACATTCGGCGTCGCGCTCTATGCGCTGCCAGACGGGCGCATGGTGTGGTCGCAGAATCCAGACAAGCTGTTCGTTTCGGCGTCAACCACGAAGCTGCTCACCGAGGGGACGGCGCTCCAGCTCCTCGGTGACGATTACCGCTTCCACACGCGCGTTTATCGGACCGGCCGACTGAACGGGAGCACGATCGACGGGGATCTCGTACTCGTGGGGAGTGGCGATCCTAATCTGTCGGGACGCATTCAACCTGGCGATCAGCTCGCGTTCGAGAATGTCGATCATGCGTACGACGCGAGTCCCGATACTCGTGCCGTGCCGGGCGATCCTCTGGCGGTGATTCGCGCCCTCGCCGCGCAGGTCGCGGCGAAGGGAATCAAGCGCGTCACCGGACGCGTTCTCGTCGACGTCTCGTTGTTCCGTGAAGGGGAGCGCGAGCTCGGGACCGGTGTCGTGATCTCGCCGATCGTGATCAACGACAATCTGGTGGACCTAACGATTGGAGCGGGGCCGCAGGCCGGCGCGCCCACGACCGTTCAGATCTCGCCGGTGACGCCATATGTAAAGTTCGTGAACAAGGCCACAACCGGCGCAGCCGGATCGCGACCGAGCATTACCTGGTCATCGGACGTAACAGATCCCGACGGCGCACACACCGTGACGATCTCCGGTACGTTCCCGGCGGACAAGTCACCGATTCTGTTCAGCTACGCAGTGCCCGAACCAAGCCGCTTCGCGGAGGTCGCGTTCGCCGATGCGTTGCGTGCGCAGGGGATCGCCCTCAATCTCGCCTCGGCCGCGGCGCAAAAGGAGTACAAGGGAACGCCCGCGGCCTATACCGCCGAGAACACGGTCGCCGAGCACGTCTCGCCGCCATTCCGCGAAGACGTGAAGGTCACGCTCAAGGTCAGTCAGAATTTGCACGCGAGCATGACACCGTTCATCGTGAAGTCGATTCTTGCACGAACCGACACCTCGAAGACGGGATTCGATCTCGAGCACGACTTTCTCGTCAAGGCGGGTCTCGACCTCGGTGGCGCGCAGCAGACGGACGGTGCTGGTGGCGACGCGCGATTCTCGCCGAGCTTCATGGTGCACTATCTGGAGTTCATGTCGAAGCAAGGCAGCTTCGACGCGTTCTTCATGGCCCTGCCCGTGCTAGGCAAGGACGGGACGCTCTGGAATATTCAGACGTCGTCACCGGCGGCGGGGCATGTTTTCGCGAAAACGGGAACGCTGGGCGGCTACGATGCGCTCAATCGCCGCACGTTGATCTCGGCGAAGGGATTGGCGGGATACCTGATCACGCCGAGCGGCAAGCGGTACGCGATTGCGTTGTACGTGAATAACGTTTCCGTATCGCTCGACCCGGAGGACGTGGCGAGGGTGGCGGGCCAAGCGTTAGGCGAGATCGCGACGATCGCGTATCAGACGCTGCCGTAGGTCGCGTTTCGGCGCGCCCTGCAAAGCGAATTTACCGGGCACCGGTGAGGATCGTCTCTCGGCTGCGAGACTAAGCGCGCACTGCGCTTTCCGCGCCCTTCCCTCACTGCCTTTGTCGCATGTCGTCACGTAGCATCGCCACCCTCGCATTCCTTCTCGCACCCGCGATCGTGTTCGCGCAGAGTGGACCGGCGCAGCGGCGGCTCGATGAGATCAGCGCAAGGGGACGCGCGCTGGCAGCGTATCAGCGTGCTGCGTGGACGGCGAGCCGTCAGCTGCTCGCGAAGAATCCAGATCCATGGAAAGTCTCGCGATACGTCGCGTATCACGCGGATAGCGGCTGGGTCGTGGCATTCGGGCGGTTGTGCGCCACGCGCGACACTTTCTACGTCAGCTACATCGCGATGCCCGCGGCGGTGAATGGACTGCGAGTCGACTCGCTTTTCGAGTTCGAGGCATTCGCCGAGCCTGGCGCGGATACCGACTTCCTCGTGCGCGCGGCGAGAGCGATGGACAACGCGGTGATGGCGCACGGCCACAAGCCGCGTGCTTATACCGCGGCGGCGATTCCCGGTGGCGATGGCGACTGGTTCGTGTATCTCATGCCATCGGCGGACGCTGCCAATGTGTGGCCGCTGGGCGATGACGTGAGGTATCGTTTCTCAGCCGATGGCGAACGTCTGCTGGAGGCGCGCCCGATGCACGTGGGCATGGTGGCCGACGGGCGCGGCTCCGCGTTGCGCGACGAGCCGGAAGATTCCGACGTCTTTCATGTGCTGGCGCAACGCCCTTCAGCTCCCGAGCTCGTCGTCACGGTGCACCATCGCTACGTCGTGGCCGCGGACGGATCGATACGGTTCGCGCAGGGGAAGGAGAGCATCGTCGGCGCCGCTCGTTAGGTTTACGTCCGCTAGGCCTCGGCCCAGGTGAGGCCATCGCTACCGAACTGGCCGCTGTTCCAGTACGCCTCCACGGCCCGAAGGGCGACGTCGAGGGAGTGGATCCA
>DATEHJ010000470.1:0-3239 GCA_035279645.1 Gemmatimonadaceae bacterium | reverse complement strand
CCGCATCGCGAACTCCTACGCCGCGCGCTCCCTCATCGATGCGCCTCGCTCCGATCATCTGCTGAATCGTCGGTCGATTCGAGGTGAAGCCCGCGTCGGTTCCGCTCGGGCGTCCACGACCACGTGGCGCGTCCTCGGCGACGAGCCCAGGGCGATGGTATTGACTGTTGCCGTTGAGCGTGACTGTCGTGGTCCCGCCGATCGGCGCTGTCGGAACCGTCTGACCGCCCGGCCGATGCATCGCGATCGTGCCGGAGCCTTCACGCGGACTGTGGAAGACGGGAGCTCCGATCGGAATCGCAGGCCGGCGCGGATTGATCGGCGTGAAGGGCGCATAGGCCACGGGGTAGCCATACCCGTAGCCACCATACGCGTATCCAAGGCCGTATCCCGAGTTGCAACCGTACGAATCGCCAAAGGGGAACAGCGAAATCGGCAGGAAGAGCCTGGAGTGGAAGCCGAACGAGTTATAGCAACCGCTATTCAGCGCATCGAAGTCGCTGAGGGCGTAGGTACCGTAGTTCGTCGTCGAGTACCGCGCGTACTGGATCGTGTATGCCTCACGATTGTCGCCGGCGATCAATGATCCCAACTCCTCGACGGCTTCACGCGGATCGGCCATGTAGCTCACATCGCGCACCTCGTACGACTCCCACCGATCGCCGTCACTGATGCGATCCAATCGCATCGGTCGCCACGAGGCGATCACGAAGACATATCCGAGACCGGCGTCATATGAGTCGCGCCGGCTCGCCATGCTGTGCGCCTGATAGCGATAGCTCGAGTAGCGCCACGCGTACTCGTCGTTGAACCCCGCGAAGAACGACGGCACATGATAGATCTTGTCGCCGCGCACGAAACCATCGTCGCCGGGAGCGCGCGGGAAAACGATGCGGAGCCGTCCCGTGCCGTCCAGATGCCCGACGATGACATACGCATCGTCGTACATGTGGAAGTCGACGTCGACTCGACGAGTTCCCGAGGAGACATCGAAGTCGGCCGTCACATTGACGCGTGGTCCGACTTCGTCGGCCACCGCCTGGGCGTTCGCGGAATCCCGGAGCTGACGCCGCTCGTCGGCCGTTGTCTGCGTCAGACTCGGCTCCGAGCGCAGACCACTGCTGCTCGCGGTGTAGGGTAGAGTCGTGGCGCATCCGGCCCCAACGCCGGAGGTGAGCACGACGGCGGACCAGGAAAACACGAATCGTCTGGCACGCATGGACTTCACCGTCTCCGAGAAGTGTTGTATACAAATAGGCATACAAACCCGCGGGCCGCAAGTAGGGCTCCTATGCTGCCTACAAAGAATACGATCGAACCTCGAGAAGCGTTAGGAGGGCCTAGGGCCCTATCCCCTAGCCCCGTCTCCCGCCTAGCTTCCGCGCTTCATGGACGCGGCTTCAAGCGCCCAGATGCCGCGGGCCGATCTGTTCGATCCGGCCAGCCTCGCGGCTCTGGGCAGAATCGAGATCGTCGCGCGGTGGATCGTCGACGGTTTCATGTCTGGACTGCACCGATCACCCCGCAAGGGATTCTCGGTGGAGTTCGCCGAGTATCGCCCATACCAGCCTGGAGACGACCTCCGCTACATCGATTGGAAGATCGCGGCCCGCTCCGATCGCTGGGTCGTGAGGCAGTACGAGGAAGAGACCAACCTTCGCGCGAGTATCGTCCTCGACGTCAGCAAGTCGATGGCTTGGAGTGGAGCGGAGTTCTACGCTCTCGCCGGAACGGATCAGTCCACCGCGCCCCGACTCACGAAGCTCGCGTACGGCGAGCGTCTCACGGCGGCACTTGCACTGCTGCTCCTCAGACAGCGCGACGCCGTCGGTCTCGTCCGCTTCGACTCCGAGATTCGGAGCGCGGTGCCTCCGCGCGCGCGAAATGGACAGTGGCGCCGTGTCGTCGCCGCCCTCGAGGAAGCGGGAGCGGGCAAAGCATCGTCGGCGCCGATCGCGCTCGAGCAGGCAGCACGTCTCATCAATCGTCGCGGAATGATCGTGCTCGTTTCTGATCTACTCATGGACATTCCCGAAGTGGAGCGAGCGGTGCGCGGCCTTCGCGCGGCCGGTCACGACGTCACCGTTCTCCACCTCATGGATCCGGCTGAACGCGAGTTGCCTTCCGGGGGAGAAGCCGTGTTCGTGGACCCGGAGACCACGCTCGAGATCGCGGCCAGCGTCGCGGACGTTCGCGCCGCGTACCGAGAAACGGTCGACGAGGTGATCGACGAGTGGCGGACGATGTTCACGTCGATCGGCGCCAGCTACGAGCTGATCATGACCGACGCGCCATTCGGCGTCCCGCTGCGCCGCGCCTTCGCCTCTCGTCAGGCCCTTCCATGAGCCTGCTCGCGCCCCTGTACTTGTTCCTCGGGGCAGCCGCGCTCGTGCCGCTGCTGATTCACCTGCTGCGACGCCGCATCGGCACGCGCATCGATTTTCCCGCGGCCCGCTATCTCGCGCGCGCGGAGCAGGAACACAGCCGCTCGCTTCGACTGCGCAACATTCTGCTCATGCTGCTACGTGTCGCCACCGTGCTGCTCGTCGCGGCGGCAGCGGCGCGCCCCGTTATGCGTCTTGCCGGCACTGGGCACGCGCCCACCGCCCTCGCGATTCTGCTCGACAATTCGCTGAGCACGACGGTCGTCGTCGATGGGCATCCGTTGCTCGAGCAATTCCGCACCGCGGCGCGCGACATACTCGCGACCGCGAACGCGACCGATCACCTCTGGCTCATCACGGCCGATGGTCGAGTGCGCGGCGGCAGCAAAGCAACGCTTCGTGAGGAGCTCGATCGCGTCGAAGCGCTGAGCGGCGCGGGGAATCTCCCCCTCGCGCTGGCGCGCGCTGGTGCGGCCGTTCGCTCCGGCGGGCTCGATTCGCGTCAGATCATCGTCCTCAGCGACGGCCAGCGTTCGGCGTGGACACAGAATACGGACGTCGGCGACGTGCAGGTAGTTCTCTCGCTGCCCAGCGGTGCGCCGCCGGTGAACCGGGCCGTGGTCGCCGCCGAGGCGAGACCGGACCGCTGGACGCCACGCGGCTCGATCGTCGCGCGACTGATGAGCAAAGACTCAACGACGTACCGGCTGACGCTGAACGGGAGGTCGCTGGCGCGAGGAACCGCGGGCCCGAGCGACGAGATCGTCATGCGTGCCGCGCCCCCCGAGCGGGGGTGGGTGGACGGAACAGTCGAGTTGGAGCCGGACGAGCTGCCGGGCGACAACGTGCGGCACT
>DATEHJ010000469.1:0-5772 GCA_035279645.1 Gemmatimonadaceae bacterium | reverse complement strand
GAGCCTCATTTCGGTAGAGCGCGAACAGAAGGCTGAGCAGCACCTCGAGGTTCGCATGCACAACTCAACGCACTCTCACTGGCAAGCTCGCTTGGGGCTTGACACTGGGCGCCGCTTCACAGAAGGGATCTGCACGTGCTGAAGCAATCGCGCGAGATGAAGTGCAGATCCCTCGTCGCTTCGCTCCTCGGGATGACAGCGCTCTTGCCTGCACGAATAACCTTCCGGCATGAGCATCTCCAGCGATCTCCTCTTCGGTGGACCACCATTGGTCGACCCGATCGACGATGCCGATCACGTCCGGGGCGCGTCATCCTCCCTCGTCACCCTCGTCGAGTACGCCGATTTCGAGTGCCTCAACTGCGCGCGCGCCTTCCCGCTTCTCGTTAGGTATCTCGAAGAGTTCCGCGGCACGTTGCGGCTCGCCTTTCGGCATTACCCCCTCACATGGGAGCATCCGAGCTCGTCCCTCGCCGCCCGCGCCGCGGAAGCGGCGGCGCGTCAAGGCAGGTTCTGGGAGATGCACGACGAGCTCTTTCGCAACCCGGGAATGCTCCATCGTGAAGCGCTCCACGCCCACGCGGCGTCGGCCGGTCTCGACATCCTGCGGTTCGCCGACGACTTGGAGGACCCGGCGCTCATCGCGCGCGTCCAGCGCGACCTCGATAGCGGCAAACGAAGCTCGGTCGTCGCCACACCCACCTTCTTCCTCGACGGCGCCCGATACGTGAATTCGCGGAACGTCGAGGGACTTCGCGACGCCATCTTCGACACCGCCATGCGGAATACGCAGCGGCTGATTGGCTAGTGACTAGTGACTAGTGAATAGTGGCTAGAACAGCTACTAGCCACTAGCAACTAGTCACCCGTCACTCGTTCACGCGTCTCTATTGCGCTCGCAGCGTCGCAAGTCAATCTTCACCTCTGCCGTATCCCTCCGTGAAGACGTCCCGCCCCCACCTCTTCTGGCCGTCTCTCCAAGCACCACCGCAAGGCGCAGCTACACCCGTCGACGCAGCCCCCATGAATCGCTCTCCCGTGGAGCGACAGACCGAAAAGCTCCATCCCGCCACGGATGCGCTCGCTAGCAACGCCGTAGGCATTAGCGAGGCGCGCTACCGCACCCTCATTCAGGCGATCTCTCAGATCGTCTGGACGCGCTCGCCCTCCGGCGAGTTCGGGGAGCGGCAGATCGCGTGGGAGGAGTTCACCGGGCAGACGCCCGACGAATATCTGGGCTGGGGCTGGCTCGACGTCGTGCACGAGGACGATCGGCTGCGCGTGAAGCAGAATTGGCGGCGCGCCGTCGAGGCGGCGTCCCCGTATTACGCCGAGTATCGCCTCCGGTCCCGTGACGGCGTGCATCGATGGGTCGCCGTACGCGCCGCGCCGGTCCTCGAGGCCGACGGCAGGGTCCGCGAGTGGATTGGAACCCACAGCGACATCGACGCCTCGAAGCGCGCCTATGAAGAGCGCGCGCGCTTGTTCGAATCCGAACGCGGCGCGCGACTCGCCGCGGAGCGAGCGATGAATCGCTTGCGATCGGCGTGGAGCGTCGCCGACGCCGCGAGCGCCGAGGCAAGCCTCGATGACATGCTGCACACGCTCTCCGAAGGTCTGCGCGTTGCACTCCAGGCGGATGAAGCCACCGTCCTCCTGCTCGACGTCGACACGTCGGAGCTCGTTGTTCGTGCCTCCGTTGGCATCGAACGAGACGTCTCGCAGGAGACGCGCGTGCGCCTCGGCGAAGGGTTCTCGGGACGCGTCGCGCTTGCGCGTTCGCCGGTGGTCGTACCCGACATCGCCGCGCTGGATACACCCTTCCTGCGCGAGCGCCTAACGTCGCTGATCGGCACGCCCCTCCGCGCGTCCGGGCGACTCGTCGGCGTCATCCACGCCGGCACCGTCGACGCACGTGAGTTCAACGAGGAGGACGTGATTCTCCTCCAGCTCATCGCTGACCGCGTCGCCCACGCCATCGATCGCGCACGGATTCTGGACGCCGAGCGCTCGGCGCGCGCCGAAGCCGAGCTGGCGAATCGCGCAAAGATGGAATTTCTCGCGATGATCTCGCACGAGCTGCGCACGCCACTCAACGCCATCGCGGGCTATGCCGAGCTCCTGGCGATCGGTCTGCGCGGCCCGCTCACCGACGCGCAGCTCGCCGACGTGCAGGCCATTCACCGCAACGAGCGCCACCTGCTGTCGCTCATTGAGGAAGTTCTCACGTTCGCCAAGCTCGACGCTGGACGCATTCGCCTCGATCCCGAGGACGTGCGCGTCTCCGCGGCGCTGGCGTCGATGGCCGATCTCATCACGCCGCAGGTGGAGCAGAAGCAGCTGAGCTACCAGCTCGAGCCCGTGGATCCGTCGCTCGCCGTGTACGCTGACGTCGAGAAACTGCAGCAGATCGTCGTCAACTTGCTCTCAAACGCGGTGAAGTTTACGCCGGCTGGCGGCCACATCCGCGTCGGCGCGCGTGCGCTGCCGCGCGAGACGAACCTTGTCGAGATCCGTGTTCGCGATACCGGCATCGGCATCCCGAAAGACAAGCTCCAGGCCATCTTCGAGCCCTTCGTGCAGCTCGACGGAGGCCTGACGCGCACGTCGCAGGGCACTGGACTCGGACTCGCGATCAGTCGCGACCTTGCGCGAGCGATGCACGGCGACTTGGTGGTTGATAGCGAGGAAGGGGAGTGGACGGAATTCGTCCTCACCTTGCCTCGCGGCGAGCTCCTGCGCCCCGTCGGCTCGTACCAACAGGCTTGACACTCTCCGTCTCGGCAGAGACGTTGACGCTCCGCTCGCGCGCGTCGTGACCCTTCCGCCGCGCGTCTAGGCCATTCATCGAGAGTCGCTCTCATGCCCAGATCTTCCGGCTGGATCTCCTTCCTCGCGGTTGCCGTCGGCTCGATTTCCGTCCCTTGCGCCGCGCAACAGGTCCAGCAGGGACAAACGAACGCCTTGCCTCCGTCGCCGGTCGCGCGCATCGAGGTAACACCGCGCAATCGCACCGTGACCGCAGGGGACTCCATTCGCTTGCGCGCCCGCGCCGTCGACGCGGCGGGTCAAACCGTGAGCGGCGCGAAGCTCTTCTTCTCTCAACGCGCCGGCGGGATGACGGGCGTCGTCGATTCGACGGGAATGCTCGTCGCCGGCGCCGTCGGCAAGTTTCCGCTCACGGTGACGGCGATCGTTCCCGGGACTCGTCCGGTGATCGACTCGACGTTGGAGGTCGCCGCCGTACCGGGTCCAGCGACCCGCATTACCGTCATGACGAAGGTTGGAAAGTTGGCGGTCGGTCAGGATCTCCGCGCCGAGGCAATTCCATTCTCGAGGGCCAACGATCGCTCGCACGAGAAGGTGCAGTGGACGTCGAGCGCACCCGAAGTCGCGACGGTGAGTAGCGACGGCGTGATCACCGCAAATGGTGTCGGCCACGCGTCAATCACCGCGAGTGCGGGTGCGGCGCGGTCGTCGTTCCCGGTCGAGGTCGTTGCCGGCAACCTCGCGACGCTCACCATTTCGCCGGCGCGACCCACCGTTAGGCAGGGCGACGTCGTGCACCTGTCGGTGAATGCGCGCGCGAACGGGGGCGCCGCGGTCGCCGGCCTCACGCCGACCTGGTCGTTCTCGCCCGGCGACGGACAGATCGAATCGGACGGCAGCTTCGTTGCCTACCGGACGGGTGACTATCAGGTCATGGCGACCGTCGGCGGGAAGAGTGCTAGCACCGTGGTTCACGTCGCCGAGCGAAACGTGAGGCGGCCGGTCAACGTCGTCGGCCGACTGCCGCGGACCCTCTTTCCGACATCGGAAGTCTGGATCCACCCCAACGGGAAGGTCGCCTACCTCGGCACCCATGGCGGCGGGGACCGCGTGTACGCGATCGATATAAGCGATCCGGCGAAACCGGTCATCGTCGACTCCATCCAGGCGAATACGCGTCTCGTCAACGACATGCAGACGACCGCCGATGGCAACTACATGGTGCTGACCCGTGAAGGCGCGGCCGACCGGAAGAACGGCATCGTCATCGCCGACACGCACGATCCGCTACATCCGAAAGAGCTCTCGCAGTTCACCGACGGCGTCGCCGCCGGGGTGCACTCGGTCTATATCTACGAAAATTCGAAATACGGTCGGTATGTGTTTATCACGAACGACGGCACCGGCGCCATCGATATCGTCAACATCACCGATCCGGCGAAGCCGACGCGCGCCGGCGAATGGCGCACCAATCGTCCCGATGCCGCTCGTTATGTGCACGACCTCGACATTGTCGACGGCCTGATGTACGCCAGCTACTGGAACGACGGCCTCGTCATCCTCGACATCGGCAACGGTAAATGGGGTGGCCGCCCCGAGAAACCGGTGCTCGTGTCGCAGTACAAGTACGACCTGGATTCGCTGTATCGCGAAGTCGAGCAGGTTTCGGGCGCGGGCTTCACGCGCGGCACGCACACGGCGTGGCGCCAGCGCGATGGCGGCAAGTACGTCTTCATCGCCGACGAGGTGTACCTCAACGGCCCGATCAAAGGCGCGAAGGACGCGTCGTCGAGCCGCATGTATGGCACCCTGCAGGTCGTCGACGTGAGCGACATTCAGCATCCGAAGACGGTCGCTTGGTACACGCCGGAGCAGGGCGGCGTGCACAACGTGTGGGTGGTGAAGGACACGCTCTACATGGGCGCATACGACGCCGGCTTCCGCGTCTTCGACATCTCCGGCGATCTCCGCGGCGATCTCCGCGCGCAAGGGCGCGAGGTCGCGAGCCTGAACACGGCCGACATGCAAGGCAACACCGCCAACGCCGCGTTCACCTGGGGCGTGGTCGTGAACCCGAAGGACGGTTTAGCATACGTGAATGACTTCAACAACGGGTTGTGGATCTTGCGGGTCGAGCCGCGATCGAGCGTCGTGCCATGAGGCGCCTTGCGGCCTCTCTCGTCGCGCTGTTGGTGGCTAGTGGCAAGTTGCGAGTGGCTAGTGCGCAAACGGACTCACTAGTCAATAGACCCTCGCCACTAGTCACCTACCTGGTGTTCGTCGCCAGCGAGGGCAACGACCATATCGCACTCGTTCGCTGGGGGCCTAACGGCGCATCGGTCGAGCGCGACCATCGCATCGGCCTGAACCCGACCGAGCTGCTCGGTCCGCACGGCCTCGCGGTTTCGCCGGACGGCAAGTTCTACTACGTCACGACGGCGCACGGAACGCCCTTCGGCGCGCTCTGGAAGTACACCACCGATCGCGATTCGCTCCTGGGCCGCGTGCAGCTCGCCGCCTTCCCGGCCACGGTGCAGGTCTCGCCCGACGGCGCCTACGTGTACGCGGTGAACTTCAACTTCTACGGCGATCCCGTGCAATCGTCGGTTTCGATTGTCTACGGCGATCAGATGGTCGAAGTGACGCGCGTTCCGACCTGCATCATGCCGCACGGCTCTCGGCTGAATCCGCAAGGTACGAAGCACTACTCGGCCTGCATGATGAACGACGAGCTGGTGGAGATCGACACGCGGCAGTTCAACGTGTCGCGCCACTTCCATCTCACGAAAGGGAAGGAAGAGGGCCTAACGGGAGCGCCGATGTCCGGCGCCCAGATGGCCGGTCATGCGATGGCGGACATGTCGCACGGCATGGAGCCGCCGAAGGCGTCGGACGTTACGTGCTCTCCGACTTGGGCGCAGCCGTCAGCCGACGGCGCGAAGGTGTTCGTTGCGTGCAACAAGTCGAACGAGATAGCGGAAGTGGACGTCGCGTCCTGGAAGT
>DATEHJ010000468.1:0-3001 GCA_035279645.1 Gemmatimonadaceae bacterium | reverse complement strand
AACTCGCGAACATCGTCTCCTCCCGGCCTGGGCACCGCTTGAGATGGGCAGGTCCGGATTCGATTCTCTGCCCGTCCATTTCGTCATTTCGTCTGTCCCATTCGTGTACGGAGGATACGTGCGACGACCTCTCTTCCGGCTCGCCGTCACTGGAACAGCGCTGGTTATGCTGCTACCGGCAGCGGCCAGCGCCCAAACCCGCGTCATCACCGGAGCCATCACTGTAGCCGGCACTGCCCAACCGCTCCCTGGCGCGACCGTCATCATCGTCGGAACCGCCTCAGTGGCGCGCGCCGGCGCGGACGGCCACTACCGACTCGTTGCTCCCGACGGCAACATCAACCTGCTTGTTCGCGCGATCGGATATTCACGAGTGACGCGCGCGCTCCCGGCGGGCCAGACCTCGGCCGACTTCGCGCTCGACAAGGACCCGCTGCTGCTCGAGAGCGTCGTCGTCACCGGCCAGGCCACCACGGTCGACACTCGTAGCGCTACGACCGCCGTCGCGCATGTCTCCGGTGAGGAGCTCACCCAGGTGGCGGCACCGACGATCGACAATGCGCTCGTCGGCAAGATCAGCGGCGTGAATCTGCAGTCGAACTCCGGCGCCCCGGGCGGCGGCATCCAGTTGCAGATTCGCGGCAACAACACGATCCTCGGGGCGTACGATCCGCTGTACGTGATCGACGGCGTGATCTACTCCAACGCGACGTTCGCGGGCGGCCGAGGCGATATCTCTGCGGCGGCGTTTGCCACGGCCGAAGACGACGCGGTGAATCGCGTCGCCGACATCAACCCGAACGACATCGAGAACATCGAGATCCTCAAGGGCGCCGCGGCTTCCTCGATCTACGGCTCGAAGGCGGCGAACGGCGTCGTCATCATCACCACGAAGCGAGGGCAGGTCGGCCAGAGCAGCATGCGCATACAGCAGCGGCTCGGCCAGTACAGGCCATCGAGAACGCTCGAGAGCCGGCGCTTTACCAAGGACTCGGCGGTCGCGAAATACGGCGCGGGCGTGGCGCATTGGTTCGACGGCAACTCGAATCCGTACTTCAACCACTACGATCAGGTCTTCACTCCCAGCTCCCTCTCGTACGAGACCGTCGCCGACGTCACGGGCGGCACGGATCGGACGCGGTACTTCCTCAGCCTCACGAACAAGCACGACGGAGGCACCGAGCGCAACACGGCCTTCGATCGCCAGGGCTTGCGCGCGAATATCGACCAGGACCTCGGCTCGAGGTTGGCCGTACACGTGTCGAGCGTCTTCAACCGTGCCGTCAACGCTCGCGGCTGGAACAACAACTGTAACAACTTCGCGTGCGCCGGCTACGCGTTCGCGTACACACCGAGCTTCGTGGACTTGCGGCAGCGAGACGCGACCGGGAACTACGTCGCGCCCGATTGGGGAATCCAGGCCAATCAGCTGCAGACGGACGATTTCGCGAAGAATCAGTCGGTAACAAACCGGTTCACCGGCGGTGCGACCGTCGATTACAACGCGCTCAACTCGACGTCGCAGTCGCTCCGGTTGGTGTTCTCCGGTGGCCTCGACGTCTTCCATCAGAACGACCAGCTCTGGGCGCCTAACGACTTGTTCTTCGAGCAGCCGGCGACGCTGCCGGGCGTGGCGATCGACAACGATGGCGACAGCAAGTTCTATAACTGGAACGCGAACGCTGTCCACATCTACCACGGCGGCAGCTGGTCGCTCAACACGTCGGCCGGTCTGCAGTACGAAGATCGCCAACTGCAGGCGAGCCGCATCGAGACGACGAACCTCATTCCCGGCCAGCGCAATGTCGGACAGGGAACCAACACCACCGGCACGGACAGTTTGGCGCAGGAGCGAACCTTCGCCTTCTATGCGCAGGAGGAGATTCGACTTCTCAACGAGAAACTGCTCGTGCAGGGCGGTCTGCGCGCCGAGCGGAGCAGCGTGAATGGCAACATCAACAACTTCAATGTCTTCCCGAAAATCTCGGGCTCCTATCGGCTCCTTGACCTGCTCGGTTTGGGCAGCGAGATCAAGCCGCGCATCGCCTACGGCGAGACTGGGAACCTCCCCCTTTTCGGGCAGAAGTTCACTCAGCTCGGAACGCCGCAGCTGGGTGGGACCTCCGGCTTCACCGTGTCCACCACATCAGGGTTCGCGGGCGTCCAGCCGGAGCGCGTGAAGGAGGTCGAGGTCGGCATCGATGGCATCGCGATGCACAGCCGGCTCGATTGGGAGCTCACCGGCTTCCAGCGCAACACAACCAACCTACTTCTGCAGCGTGTGCCGGCACCATCGACCGGCTTCGCCAGCCAAGTGTTCAACGGCGGAAGAATCCAGAATCGTGGGATCGAGGCGTCCCTCGGCGGTACGCCGATCCAGCGCTCGAATCTCTCGTGGCTCGTTCATGCGACCTTCACACTCGATAGGAGCGAGGTCATGGACCTCGCTGGCCTGCCTCCCTTCCGTCCACCGCTCTCCGGTTTCGGCGGTCTGGGCGTGACGTTCATTCAGGAGGGCAAGCCGCTCACTCAGATTGTCGGGCGCGCCTTCGATGCGAACGGCAATCGCACCACTACCGACGTGCAAATCGGCAATTCGGCGCCTGACTACAGAATTGGCTTCGTGAACAACGTCACCTACGGGCCGTTCGCGGTGAACCTGGTGCTCGATTACCAGAAGGGAGGCAGCATCATCAATCTCACGCAATTCCTCTACGATGATGCCGGGCTCGCCGCCGACTACGGCTCGGCCGCGTGGGCGTACCGCTATAAGGGGTATAGCGGTGGCGTGATGACGCCGTACATCGAAGATGCCTCGTTCCTCAAGGTTCGCGAGTTGAGCATTCGCGCAAACGTCCCGCAACGGTGGGTGACCCGCGGCGGCCTCGGCGCGCGCAACATCAGCGTCGGCGTCAGCGGACGGAACCTGCTCACGTGGCAGAAGTACTCCGGGCTCGATCCCGAAGTGGCCAACGTTGGCTCTGCCGCCATCCGCAACAAT
>DATEHJ010000467.1:0-2761 GCA_035279645.1 Gemmatimonadaceae bacterium | reverse complement strand
GCTCGACATCGCTCACGTGCGCCACGGACGAAAATCGCGCACACAGCGCTTCGGCGCGGCTCGTCGTTCGATTGAAAACGAGAGCGCGACTCTCTGGCCACGAAGCAACCGCCGCGAGCACAGCTGCCGCCGCCCCACCGGCACCCAGCACGCCAACTGTCTTTCCGCTAGGCGCGTCTCCGAGCAGCGATCGCACGGCGGCGTTGAAGCCGAATACGTCGGTGTTGTCGCCGACCAGCTCTCCGCGCTCGAACCAGAATGTGTTCACCGCCCCAACCTGCTCGGCGAGCGTCGTGAGGCGGTCGCAGGCCTCGAACACTTTTTCCTTGTAGGGAATCGTGACGTTGCCAGCGGCACCGACCGAAGCAAGCTGCTCCAGCGTTTCATCGAGTGCGCTCGCCGGCACATCGAGCATTTCATAACGAAGCGGCAGCCTCGCTTTCTCGAGGGCGGCGTTTTGGAAGTGTGGCGAGAGCGAATGTCCGAGCGAGCGGCCGAGAAGTACGAGCCGCCCGGGCCGCTTGATCACGTCGTCCCCGACGAGCGCTCCGCCATGATGCGATCCATGACGCGCCGGATTTCTTCCTCCAATTCATCGGTCGTGGCGCGGTAGACATCCAACTCGGCGCCGATCGGATCGCTGATCGGACGAACCGATTTTCCATACGATGCGAAGTCGGATAGCAAGTATCCCTTGCCGCTGCCGCCGAGCGCCTCGACACGCTCCAGATGATGCGGACCCATCGCCAGAATCAGATCTGCTTCGCGCACGAGATCACGGTTGAGCGACTGCGCACGATGCGAGCTCAGATCCATGTTGCGCTCCATTCCGACGAGCAGTGCGCCGTCCGAAGCTGGCGCGCCATCCCATGCACTCGTGCCGGCGCTCGCAACTTCGACATCCTGCAGTCCGCGCTCGATACTGATCTTGCGCGCGATTGCCTCGGCAAGCGGACTCCGGCACGTGTTGCCGGTGCAGATGAACAAGACCTTCATGCGGTCACGCGTCTCCGATCAGGTTGGGCACACTCTCACGCAGCACCGCGGCCGGAATCGCTCCGGGACGAATCACCCGCGGTCGACGACCGGTACAATCGACGACTGTGGACGGCGGCGACGGCTTCAATCGCCCGCCATCGAGTACACGAAGTTGGCCTCGCGCAATTGCGTCACCCCACTGCGTGAGAATTTCTCCTGCCGAGGTGGCTGGCGGAACCCCCGGCCTGTTGGCACTTGTCGACGTGATTGCGTCGCCATGAGCGCGAATCAGTCGCGCGATACCGACGTGACTCGTCCATCGAACCGCGATTCCACCTTCGGGCCCACGCAATCGATCGGGTACCCGCTTCTCGCCGCCCGGCAGCACGAGCGTGAGCGGGCCAGGCCAGTGGCGCGCGGCGAGGTTCGCCGCGTAGCTCGGCAGGGCGAGATCGAGGCGTTCGAGCATGTCGCTTCCCGCCACAAGTAAGAGGAAGGGCTTTCCCGGCGGCCTCTGTTTCATCTCCACGAGGGCGTCTACCGAATCCCGATCGGTACCGCCGCCGAATCCGTAGACTGTCTCCGTTGGGTACGCGAGCACGCGGCGCATGTCGAGGTGTGCCAGAGCGAGCCGCTGTGCGGCGAGAATTTCTTCCGGCGACCAAAATGGAGTCGCGAGCGCGTCGCGGCGAAGCGCCGTCACGCCGGCGACCTCGCGATCGCCTCGACTCGGGCGAAATCCTCTTCCTCGGTCACCTTGAGTGCACGCTCACTGCCGTGCACGACGGCGACCCGAATGCCAAGGCGTTCGCAGAGCGCGGCGTCGTCAGTGGCCGAAATGCGCGCGGCCGCCGCTTCGCGATGCGCGCCCACGATCACCTCACGTGGAAATCCCTGCGGCGTTTGCGCGCGCCAGAGGAGTGAACGGTCGAGTGTGCGCACGATGCGATGGGATGCGTCGACTTCCTTGAGGGTGTCGGTCACCGGCAGCGCGGCGATCGCCGGCTCGCCGCTGCGCACGTGCTGAACGACGCGGTCGATGGTCGCATTGTCGACCAGCGGTCGCGCGGCATCGTGGATCAGCACGATGCTCGCCTCGTCAGGCAGATCGTCGAGGCCGTTCGCAACGGACTGCGTGCGCGTCTGGCCGCCTGGCGCAATCATCAGTCGATCGACGTCACACTGAAACACCCAGGGAGGCGGATCACCCGCATATCGCTGCGGCAACACGCACACGACGCTCACGACATCGGAGCGCGCCATGAAGGTCTGCAGGCTGTGGAGGAGCATTGGCTTTCCTGCCACCCATCGCAGCTGCTTCAGTTCCCCACCGCCGGCGCGTGTGCTCGCACCGGCCGCAACGATCACGACGCCGACGTCGCGCAGGCTGGGAGTCGAGTGCGTGGCGTCGGCGGCACTCACGCGAAGAGGCGCTGAAAGAGCTCGGCGATCGTGCGCACACCGATGACCTGCACGTCGCGTGACGCAGCAACACGCTTCGGGACGGCGCGCGATGCGAGGTAGATCTGTCTCATTCCCATATTCGCCGCTTCGGCGATGCGCCGTTCCACCTGCGACACGGGTCTCACCTCGCCACCCAATCCGACCTCGCCGATGAATACGGCGTCGGCAGGCAACGCGCGCTCGTAGACGCTCGACGCAAGGGCGGCTGCAACCGCCAGGTCGCCGCCCGGCTCCTGGAGCCTAACGCCGCCGACAACGTTCAGGAAAACGTCCAACATGGCGAAAGATAGGCCGGCGCGCTTATCGAGCACGGCGAGTA
>DATEHJ010000466.1:0-5779 GCA_035279645.1 Gemmatimonadaceae bacterium | reverse complement strand
CGCGCTGACGCCAATGTGCGGGCATGCGTCAGTTCTTCATCTACATTCTCGCCAGTCGATCCCGACGGCTGTACACCGGCGTCACGAGCAACTTGCAGGCTCGCCTCTGGCAACATCGCGACGGCCAGTGTGGCTTCACCGCACGATATCGAATCACGCGACTCGTCTACTTCGAGACGACAGAGAATGTGATGAGCGCTATCGAACGCGAAAAGCAAATAAAGGCGTGGCGTCGCGAGAAGCGCGTCGCGCTCATCCAGAGCGTGAATCCCACTTGGGATGATCTCGCGGAATCCGGGCTGCCGGAAAGGAGCGCAGAAGCAGATCCCTCGTCGCTGCGCTCCTCGGGATGACAGTGTCATTCCGAGCGAAGCGAGGAATCTGCTTGTGTGAGCCTCGCGAAAAGCAGATCCCTCGTCGCTGCGCTCCTCGGGATGACCGTGTCATTCCGAGCGAAGCGAGGAATCTGCTTGTGTAAGCCTCGCGGAAAGCAGATCCCTCGTCCCCTCGTCGCTAGCGCTCCTCGGGGCAAGCGCTGTCGCTCCTCGGGATGACAGGGGACGCAGATCCCTTGTCCCCTCGTCGCTAGCGCTCCTCGGGGCAAGCGCTGTCGCTCCTCGGGATGGCACTACAAGAGCCCGTGCCTCTTCCTGCGCTCCCAGAGACTCTTCCGCGAGATACCTAACGACTCCGCCGCGCGCTGAATATCGCCGTCCAAATGCTCCAAAGTGTGCCGGATGTATTCCTTCTCCACCTCGGCCAAAGACAATCCCCGTCCGATCGCCACGCCTCCATTCGGCGAGTGCCCGTTCGTCGACGGGGCTTCGACGGACGTCAGGGGCGGCAGATGCTCGGGGAGCAGGACCTCGCCGTCGGCGAAGATCAGCGCGCGCTCGATCGCGTTCCGCAGCTCGCGGACATTGCCCGGCCAGCGCCAAGCCGTTAGGCGGGCGAGCACCTCGGCGTCGATCGTCTTCACGTTCTTCTTGAACTGCCGATTGAACAGCTCCCGAAAGTGATCCGAGAGCGCGGGAACGACACTAGGGACGTCGCGTAACGGAGGAAGGGTGCAGGTCACGACGCAGATGCGATAGTACAAGTCCTGACGAAAGCGACCCGATCGCACATGCGCCTCGAGGTCGCGATTCGTCGCCGCGATCAGGCGCAGGTTGACCTCGATCTCCTCCGTCCCACCCACCCGCCGGAAGCGGCGCGATTCGAGCACGTTCAACAGCTTTGCTTGAAGCTCGGGCGACAGCTCGCCGATTTCGTCGAGGAAGAGCGTGCCGCCGTTCGCGACCTCGATGAGCCCGCGCTTCGACTCGCGCGCATCGGTGAATGCGCCGCGCTGGTAGCCGAACAGCTCCGCCTCGAGCAAGTGAGCCGGTAATGCCGAGCAATTAATTTCGACGAAGCGCGCCTTGGCTTGGACGCTCGTATAATGCAGCGTCCGCGCGACGAGGTTCTTTCCGGTTCCGCTCTCGCCAAGCAATAGCACCGTCGAATTGGGAATTCCGGCGACGCGTCGCACGAACTCGCGAACGCGCTCGATCGCCGGCTCGTCGCCGAGGATCGCGCCCGCCGAGAACTTCGCCTTGCGCGTGCGCTCGAGCGTCGCCGCCTCCTCGCGCATCGGCCGCTCTTCGAAGGCGCGTCGGAGTTGCGTTAGCAGCTCGTCCACGTTCACCGGCTTCAGGAGATAGTCCGTGGCGCCCGCCTTGAGCGCGGCAACGGCGCTGGCGATCTCGGTGCTGGCGGTGAGGACGAAGATCGGCAGGTGGGGGTCGGTGGCGCGGAGCTGCCGAGTCACCTCGATCCCGTTTATCTCCGGCATCATCAGATCGGTGATCACGGCGTCAGGCGGCTCCTCGGCGCGCCGGTCCAGCATCACCCTCGCGTCCGAGAAGAGCTCGATGTTCAGACCTCCCTCATTTCGGAGGTTGGCGGCCAGCAACTTCGCGAAGAGCAAATCGTCATCCACAACGTAGATCGTGCGCGTCATCGGCAGTCACTCGTGTGGAGAGTCGCCCCAGTGTCCCTACCAGCCAGCCTCGACGCGAAACCAAACGCCTCACGCGACACCGTTCGCGCGGTGCTCGTCGAGGATGACGTCGATCTGCGACGCGTCGTGCAGCTCACGCTGCAGTTCGGCGCGTCCTGGGTCGTCGAGACGGCTCCCGATGGGGCAAGCGGCGTCGAGACCGTGCGTCGAGTGCAGCCGGACCTCGTGCTGGTCGACCTGATGATGCCGGGCATGGACGGATACGAGGTGTGCCGCCGGCTCATCGCCGACGAGACGACGGCGCGTATCCCGATCGTGCTGCTGACCGCACGCCAGAACCTGGATCCCGAGCGGGTGCGCGAGAGCGGCGCCCGCGGCTTCATTACCAAGCCGTTCGATCTCGACGCGCTCGCGCCGGCGATCTTACGGCTCTGCCAAGAGAATGATCGATGATTGCGACGAAGCAATTGCCGGTTGAGGTGTTGGCCGAGCTCGCGAACGAATTCGCGGCCGGGCTCCCCGCTCGCGCTGCGGTGATGCGCGAAGCGATCGACGACGCCGAGCGCGGCGCCATCGACGCGGCACAGCGGCTGCGTCTCACCGCGCACATGCTCGCGGGAACGGCGAGCGCCTTCGGCGCCGGCGAGCTCATACCTCACGCCGAGCACCTCGAGTCGTTAGGCAGAAGCTGGTACGAGCGGGGCGACGCCGGTGCGAGCGTCGACGAAGCACGCCGGGCGCTCGAGGGACTCATGTCGCGCATCGAGGACGTCGTCGAGCGGCTCCGCCGATGACGAGCAGCGCGATCCGGAGAGCGAGCGGCGGCATCTCCGTCGCGCGACTCGAGGTCGTCGCCGAGTTGGCGACGCTCATCAACACGACGTTCGACCTCGACGAAATTTTCCGGACCGCCATTCTCAAGTTGCCTCGCGTGCTCACCGTTCGGCGCGCGAGTGTCGTCCTCGTGACCGAGGACCGATCCCACTACGCCATCCACACGTTGTATGACCGGGAGCGAGGGGGTTTTGTAACGGCGCACGGGGGGGGCTCCTTTCCGATCGACGCCGGTCTCACGGGGCAGGCCATAGTCAGCAATCACCCCGTCCACGTCGACGACTTCGAGGGGCGCCCCGATCTACGGGGGCCAACCGAAGGCCGCGTCTCCGTTCTGGCGATCCCGCTGCGCATGGAGGGACGCGTCATCGGCGCCCTCACCCTCGGCGCGCCGGAAGCCGAGGCCTTCGACGACGAAGACTTCGAGCTCACGCGGGTGATCGGTCGACACATCGAGACGGCCCTGCATTACTCGCAGCTTCTTGCAACGATCTCCCGCCAGCGCGACGAGCTGGGTCAGAAGAACGCCGAGGTGAAAGCCGAGCACCGGCGACTCGAGTTGCTCATCGAGGCGTCCGACTCGGCGGTGGCGATGGTCCAGGAGCAGAAGGTCGTCTTCGCCAACAACGCCTTCGCGCGCCTAACGGGAATGGCGCACGAGGATCTCGTCGGCTCGACGATGGACGCCGTGCACGATCGGCTGGCGCCGATGCTCAAAGACGCCTCGGCGATCGTCGCCGAGCGCGCCGCACTGGAGGCGTCACGCCCACTCCGCGATCAACTCGAGCTAGTCGTGCCCAGTCGTGCGACGCTGCAACGGACAGTTGCGCCATTGCTCGACAACCGCGGCGCTATCCTCGGCCACTTCGTGCTCTATCGGGACGTGACGCTCGAGGCGGAGGCGGGTGCGGCGAAGGACGAATTCGTCTCCGTCGTGAGCCACGAGCTGCGTACGCCGCTCGCATCGATCAAGACCTCGTTAGGCTTGCTCGCCCGCGGCGCGGCCGGACCCGTTCCCGAGCCGATGCAAGAGCTGCTCGACATCGGCCTGCGCAACCTGGATCGACTGATTCGTATGGTCGAAGATCTTCTCGATCTGGCGAAGATCGAGCGCGGTACCGATGCGGTGACGCTTGGCGTCGTCAACGCGGAGTCGGTGACGCGTTGCGCGCTCCAAGCCGTGAGCGGCCTCGCGCAGGCGAGACGCATTGCGATCGCCATGCGCTTTCGCGCCAGCGGCATGCAGGTCGTCGCCGACGGCGATCGCCTCGAGCAGGTTCTCGTCAACGTGCTGGGGAACGCGATCAAATTCTCCCCGGAAGACGCGTCGGTGGACGTCAGCTGGCGGATGACGGATGGCTGGGCAGAGTGTGTGATATCGGACGAAGGCCCCGGCATCCCGACGGACCAGCTGGAGCGGATCTTCGATAAGTTCCGACAAATCGGGTCGGCGAGCACCCGCCGCCACGGCGGGGCAGGGCTCGGCCTCGCGATCAGCCGGCGCCTGGTGGATCAATTCGGGGGGAAGATCTGGGCGGAGAGCGAGCCCGGACGGGGATCGAGGTTTTTCGTTAGGTTACGATTGGCGGAAAATCGAATCTCCTGACCCTCGTTTGGCTTCTCGCGAGGTCAGAGATCAACGGGGAACGCGGAAAGGGCAGAAAACGGCCGGAAACGACGCGGATTGCCGTTTTACAACAACAGGCTTTGATCGGCGTTTTTTCCGAGACGTTTTCAAGCCGTGTCCGTGTTCACCCATTGATGCTTGCTCTGACGAGAAGCCATACTTGGCGCCGCGACGGTAGTGAACGATTCGCCGCCGAATCGGCTTTCTCCAGTGCAGATCCCCCTTCGGAGAATCCTCCAATGCGCTCGAAATCGATCTTCATCGCGGCACTGGCTTTACTGACGCTGGTTGCCGGCTGTCCCAAGAAAGGCGGCTATCTCTCACCGTCCACCTCGCCGGCTCCAGTTCACGCTCGTTGACACTACCGGCATCGCCGGGTCCGACTAGCTTCTCCATCCCTCGCGCGAGTGCGCGGGGGATTCGTCGTTTTGGGGTGTTGTCATCCCGAGGAGCGAAGCGACGAGGGATCTGCTTTTCACCCGTCGGAAAGCAGATCCCTCGCTGCGCTCGGGATGACATTTGAAGGAGAAAGACATGGGGAAGATCGATCCGGCGGCATTCATTCACTCGACCGCCGTCATCCTCGGAGATGTGACGCTCGGCAAGCGAGCCTCGGTGTGGCCGACGGCGGTTCTGCGCGGCGATTCGGACGTCATCGTCATCGGCGACGACAGCAACGTGCAGGACGGCTCGGTGATTCACGCCGACGAAGGCGTGCCGACGCACGTCGGCAATCGCGTCGCGATCGGGCACCGCGCGATCGTGCACGGCTCGACGATCGAAGACGACGTGCTGATCGCGATGGGCGCGGTTCTATTGAATGGCGTTCACGTCGGCAGCGGCTCGATCATCGGAGCGGGCGCGGTCCTACCGGAAGGCAAACGGATTCCCCCGAACTCGCTGGTGATCGGTGTGCCGGGTCGGATCGTTAGGCAGACGACCAGCGAGGAGCGCGAGCGGATCAAGCACACGGTCGAGGCGTATCTGGAGTTGAGTGAGCGGCACCGGGCGGGACACTATGCTCGCCAGCCCAAAGCGTGATCCCGGACGATGTTGTCATCCCGAGCGCAGCGAGGGATCTGCACTTCGCTCGCGCTCAGTGCAGTCTATTTGGAGTCGCGTGCGCTGCTCGCGCACGCTCCCCCTCCTGACGCCAGTCGTAAGTGCAGATCCCTCGTCGCTTCGCTCCTCGGGATGACATCGATCGCGTGACAACCCCGTGACAAGGCTCGAAATATGCACGTGATTCTGAGCAAGTGATCTTCGTTACATCATCGCCTTGATGGGCCGAGTAAGTTTCCGAGTTGGCACGACCG
>DATEHJ010000465.1:0-6498 GCA_035279645.1 Gemmatimonadaceae bacterium | reverse complement strand
CTATAACTATTACGAGTGGAACGAGAAGAGCCGAGCGCAGGCGTCGCTGCACGTGAAGAGCGACACGCGTGAGCAGCCAAAGGCCCAGCAGACACTGGAGCCGGTGACCGTGCGACTGCTCCCGGCGCCGGGCAGCATCATCCTGTTCTCGGGCACGCAGCTGCACGAGACCGTGCCGAACAAAGCCGGAGTCGCTCGCTACAGCATCGATTTCCGCACCGTCAACTATGACGACGCGGCGAATCGCGTCGGCGCCGCCAATCTTGATTCCCGCTGCACCGGTACGACGATGCGCGATTACCTTCGTGCGTCCGACCAAACGCATTTGCCGGAAGAAGTCGTTCGGCTGTACGACGACGGCACCGAAGTGCGCAGCAGCGTTCTCTATTTCGGCGACCGCTTGGCGAAAACGCCGGCCAGTGTGTAAGAAAGAAGCGCGGTGGCCACGACACGTGGCCACCGTTCTTACATACTGAAGCGTCTCGATCAGCGGCTAATACGATCTCAACATTGGCCGCATGCTGATGTCGGTTACCTCGGCCGTACGCGGTAACGAGACTGCGTGGCCCACCATCGCCGCGACATCCTCAGGCTGCATCAAAAGCTCTGGACGATAGGCGCGCCCCTCGCTCTCGAAGAGATCCGCGGTGCGAGATGTGGCGGTTCGCCCAGGAAAAATGCTCATCACGCGAATCCCGGCTGGATTCACTTCTTCGCGCAACGCGTCGGCGAATGCGCGGAAGGCGTATTGAGTAAGTGCGAACTGACCGGAACCGGGCGCGGGCAGTTTGAGACCGGCGGACGAATTGATGAATACCACCTGGCCCTGCGCGTGTTGAAGCTGCGGAAGCAGCGCCTGTACAAGAGAATATGGCGCGCGGACGTTCGATCGAAACTGCTGATCGAGATCGGTCACCGATGAACGCTCCAGTGTACCGTGCAATATCGCGCCACTCGAAAGCACGAGAATATCCAGATGATCGAATCGTGCTTCGACGCCCTGTACGAGTTCCCGCAACTCTTCGTCCCGCGTAAGATCGGCCGGGTGCGCGAAGGCACGGCCGCCGCGACCGCGGATTTGGCTCGCCACCTCCTCCAAAAGATCGGCGCGGCGAGCCACCAGACACACCTCGGCACCCAATTCGGCGAGTCGTGAGGCAATCGCTTGCCCTATTCCACTGCTTGCTCCGGTAACGACTGCAGTCTTGTGAGCCAAGTCGCGGTCGGTCTGACCCATAACGAGGCTATCTATCTCTTGCGGCCGTCTTTGTTCGTCTTCGGAAATTTCTCCTGGAGACGAGATTCGAATTCGCGCTCGCCATAGCCGATGTAGATCTGTCGTGGCCGCGCGATCTTCTGCTCCTTGTCGTTGAGCATTTCCTCCCACTGCGCCAGCCATCCCGCCGTGCGCGCGACGGCGAACAGCACCGTGAAGAAATCGGTCGGGAATGCCATCGACCGATAAATGAGGCCGGTATAGAAATCCACGTTCGGATACAGTTTCCGCGAGATGAAGTAATCGTCGTGGAGCGCGGCTTCCTCGAGCTTGAGCGCGATCTCGAGATCCTTGTCCATGCCGATCTGGGCGAACACCTCGTCGGCGAGCCGCTTCACGATCTTCGCACGCGGATCGTAGCTCTTGTACACGCGGTGACCGAAACCCATCAGCCGTCCGCCCTTGCCGCCCTTCACGCTGTCGATGAACGAAGGAACGTTCTTTGGATGTCCGATCTCCTCGATCATGCGCAGCACGGCTTCGTTGGCGCCGCCGTGCAGCGGACCGTACAGCGCGGCGATGCCGGCGGCGATCGCCGAGAAGGGATCGACTTCGGAGGACCCAACGGCGCGCACGGCATTCGTCGAGCAATTCTGTTCGTGGTCGGCGTGCAGGATGAACAGCACCTCGAGCGCCTTCACGAAAACAGGATTCGCTTGGTACTGCGGCTCCGACATCCGCGCGACCATGCTGAGAAAGTTCTCAACGTAACCGAGGTCGTTGTCGGGGTAGATGAAGGGCAGTCCCTTGCCGTGCCGGTAGATGAACGCGCCTAACGTCGGCAGCTTCGCGAGCAGGCGAATGATCGAGATATAGCGTTGATCGGGATCCTTGATGTTCTTCGCCTCGGGATAGAACGACGAGAGCGCCGCGACGCTCGAGCACAGCATCGACATCGGATGCGCGTCGTAGCGGAAACCCTCCAGGAAGCGCTTGATGTTCTCGTGCACGTACGTGTGGTACGTGATGTCGTGCACCCAGTGGTCGTATTCCTTCTGCGACGGCAACTCACCGTTGCGCAACAGCCACGCGATCTCGAGGAAGGTCGCGCTCTCGGCGAGCTGCGCGATCGGATAACCGCGATAGCGCAGAATCCCCTTGTCGCCGTCGATGAAGGTGATGGCGCTTTTGCACGACGCGGTGTTCATGAACGCCGGGTCGTACGTCATCATCCCGAATTCGTCCTTCTCCTTCTTGATCGCTCGCAGGTCCATCGCGCGGACCGCCGTATCACCTTCGACGCCGCCTTCGATGACCTGCACCGGATACGTCTTCCCGGTGCGTCCATCTTTGATGTCGAGTGAACCCGTCGCGCGCAGCTCGGCGTTTGGCGCTTGCGGTGCGGGCGCGGTTATTGTGTCTGTCATGCGATGTGTCTCCGCTGGATATTCCGGCGGCTGGATGCCTCCCGAGCCGCGCACTCGCAATCTATTCGCGCTCAACCACCAGTGGCATCCGACACTCACGACATGCTGCGTATTGCCCTCGTCATCGCCGTCGCGACAATCAGCGGCGTCATGAATTCCATCGCCGGAGGTGGAACACTGCTCACATTTCCAGCGCTCGTTGGGCTCGGAATCCCGGCCACCGCCGCCAACGCGACGAGTACGGTGGCGCTGCTGCCGGCATCGATGACCAGTATGTTCGGCTACCGCGAGGAGCTCGAAGGGCTACTCCCCTGGGCCGGCGTCTTCGCCCTGCCGAGTATACTGGGTGGCGCCGTCGGGGCTTTGTTGCTCTCACGCACTCCTCCCGAACGGTTTGCACTGCTGGTGCCGTGGCTCGTGCTCGGCGCGACCGCGCTCTTCGTCGTTCAGGAGCCGGCGATGCGCGCGATCCGTGTACGGCGGCCCGATCGACGCGCGGTCAGTGACGAGGTCAGAACGGCGACGCTCCCGTCGGTGGCGATTTTACTCTACCAATTTCTCGTGTCAGTCTATGGTGGGTACTTCGGCGCGGGCGCAGGCATCCTCATGCTCGCGGCGCTGGGCCTCATGGGTCTCACCAACATTCACCGGATGAATGGGCTGAAGAACTGGGGCGGGTTGTGCATGAATGCCGTCGCCGCGCTGATGTTCGGCTTCAGCCGATTGGTGAACTGGCCGGTGGCGCTGACTATGGCGGCCGGAGCAATGGTCGGCGGCTATGTGGGCTCGCGCGCGGCACAGCGAGTCGGGCAGCGCGCCCTTCGACTCGCGATCATCGTCATCGGTCTCGGGAGCGGGATCGCGATGCTGGTTGGAGAGTTTCAGCGGTGAGACATGCGCGACGGACCGGACAGGCGCCGCAGCGCGCGATGCGCGCTGTGCAGACGAGCGCGCCGAGCTCCATCAGCGCCTGATTGTGCGTCCAGGTGGCTCGTCCGGTGCGGGGCAAAAGACGGCGCGCGATGTCCCAAATGGCGCGCTTTCCCGACGCCGTTTTAACGTCGGCAGTGGGAGCGAAGGCGCGACGGAGCACGCGTGCGACGTTGGTGTCGACGAGCTCCGCGCGCCGCTCGTGGGCGAAAGACGCGACTGCGCCAGCGGTATAGTCGCCGATGCCCGGCAGCTCGCGCAGGCGGCGTGGATCGGCGGGAAGTGTCTCGTTAGGTGAAGCGCCGGACCGTGTGACCTCGCGCGCAAGGCGGTGCAGGTTGCGCGCGCGCGCGTAGTACCCGAGACCGTCCCACGCCTCTCGGACCTGTCGTGGCTGCGCGATTGCCAGCCGGGCGAGGTTTGGAAAGCGCTCGAGGAACCGCTCGTAGTAGACCAGGACGCGGGAGACCTGCGTCTGTTGCAGCATCAGCTCGGAGACGAGCACGCGATACGGGTCGCGCGTCTTGCGCCAGGGCAGGTCACGGCCGTTTCGCCGATACCACGCGCGCAGCCGCCTGCTGAATGCCCTGTCCCTCTCGTTCTCTTCCGCGCGCTTACGAACGCTCAATTGACCAGCCCTCTTCGCGCTCCGACGGCTTCACCTCAGGTCGATACATGATCACGCGCGCACGCTCGAGCGTGATCAAGCCGCCGCCGATCATCTCGTCGAGCTCGGGAAGGATCGCTTGTATGCGCTCCTCCGTCTCGATGCATTCGACGACGATCGGTAGGTCGCTCGACAGCTCGAGCAGCCGGTCGGTGCGAATGTGGCTACTCGCGCCGAAGCCCATGATGGCGCGATATACCGTCGCCCCTGCGTAATGCTTTCTGCGCAGCAGCTGCACGATCTCGGTGTAGAGCGGATGACCCTTGTACTTGTCTCGCTCACCGATGTGGATCCGCATGAGAACGCGCTCGCCTTTGAAGCCGTGCATGACATCACCCTCGTCAACTCTGGACTCGCGCCGCGAGCAGGGCGCGCGCCGCGGTGACGCCGAGCCACGTCGCCGCCAACGACAGGACGACGCTGAGCAGCACGTACAAACCCGCGCGCACGGATTGTCCGTCCTCTAACAACACCAGCGCCTCGTAGCTGAAGGTGGAGAACGTGGTGTAACCTCCGACAAATCCCGTCGTGAGCAGCGCACGCATCTCGGGCGAGATCGCGGTCGTGCCGAGTGCATAGCGGAGAAGAAGCCCGATGAGAAACGAACCCGTGACGTTGACGACGAGCGTGCCGACGGGGAAGTTGGCTCCGAGACGTTGCTGCACCAGCGTCGCTACCGCGAAACGAGCTGCTCCACCACATGCGCTTCCGAGGGCGACGTACCACCAGATCATAGCGCGAGATTCGACGGTGAGCGAATGGGCATCGGCGCGACGACGACTCGTCCGTTAGCTTGCGAACGTCGGCCACGAGGCAACGAGCGTTTCAGATCATCGCGAAATGCAACTTAACGGATTCACATATGGGAATGGTGCGGCAGCGCGACGAGTCGGCGTGCGAGCCGCCGCCGTCGCAACGGTCGCGCTACTGATTTTGCCGCTCGCGTTGTTCGCACACGCGCATCTGAGTCGCAGCGAGCCCTCGGCGAAAGAGCGACTGACCTTGCCGCCCAAGGCCATTCGGCTGTGGTTCTCGGAGCGACCGGAGCTGGCGTTCACCCGTATTCAACTGCGCGCCGCCGACAGCACCCAAGTCGCTCTCGGTACGGTGACGCGCATCGCGAACGATCCGCTCGGCGTGTCGGCGACGATCCCGGTCGCGCTCGCGCCTCGGACATACACGGTGATCTGGCGAACCGCCGCGGCCGATGGCCACGCGACCACCGGAAGCTTTGCATTCGAAGTTACCGCCGCTGAAACGACGGTGGCGGCCGCAATGGACACCGCCGCTCGCGGCCCCGTTCCACACGCACTCGTTCGCGCCGACAGCACGGCGGAGGAATCGCCGAAGCTCAACACAATGGCGGCAACACGCTGGCTGGAGTTCGTAGCGATGCTCGCCGTCGTCGGCGTCGTGGTGTTCCGGCTCGTCGTACTGCGACTCGCCGAGCGCACGATGGCGGCGCCGCTCACCACCGAGACGCGGATGGAGATCGCGGACTCGGCTCGGCGGCTCGCGCAGAGCGCGCTCCTGTTGTTGTTGATCGCGAGTCTTTCGCGTCTTTACGAGGAGGCGAGTGCGGTGCTCGGCCCGAATCGCGCGATCGATCGATCGTCGCTTCGCTTGATTGTCTTTGGCTCGAGCTGGGGCACGGGGTGGCTCGTCGGCATCGCGGGCATCATGCTCGCCGCGTACGGATTCGCTATTGCGCGGCGCGCTCGCGGCGACACTGGTTGGATCATCGCCGCGTTAGGCGCGCTCGCGATCGTGGTGTCGCCGGCGCTAACGGGGCACGCTCGTGCGACGAGCCCGGTCGGCTTGTCTATCACCACGGATATGCTGCATGTGTGCGCGGTGTGCGCGTGGGTCGGGTCGCTGCTGGCGCTCCTATTCACGGCGCTACCCTTCGTACGCGGTCGGCGCACGATGAGCGCGATCCAGTCGGGTCCGCTCGTGGCGGGTCTGGTCCGAGCGTTTCATCCCGTGGCGTTGACGTGCGCGACGACGGTCATCGCGACTGGCGTTGTCGCGTCCTGGCTCCGATTGCCGACCGTCGCCTCACTCTGGGAGAGCACGTACGGTCGTGTGCTCCTGCTCAAGCTGGCGTTCGTGAGCATCGTCGTCGTGCTGGGCGCGCTCAATTGGCGGCGCATGCTGCCCGCCCTCGGTGACGATCGCGGCGCGCAGCGCATAACGAGGACGGCAGGCGCCGAGCTGACGATCGCAGCGCTCGTGCTCGCGGTGACGGCGGTTCTCGT
>DATEHJ010000464.1:0-11061 GCA_035279645.1 Gemmatimonadaceae bacterium | reverse complement strand
AGTCGATGATGGCGGGCATGGCGTGGCGGAAGCCCTCATCGATCGCCGTTCGAACCGTCTTACCGCGGTCGAGCTCCTCGCGAATGCGCTCGAAGATGAGCACGTTCGCATCGACGGCGATACCGATCGAGAGCACGAAGCCAGCGAGACCGGGGAGCGTCAGCACCGCATCGAAGCCGGCGAGAATCGCGAGCGTGTACAACACGTAGAGCGTCAGACCGGCGACCGCGAGCACGCCCGAGAAACGATAGTAAAACAACATGATGAACACGACCAGCGCGATGGCGATGGCACCGGCGCGGAAAGCGCTGTTGATCGAGTCCTGGCCGAGGCTCGGACCGATGTCGTGAACTTCCGCAACGCGCAGCGGCACGGGTAGCGCGCCGGCGCGGAGGACGAGCGCGAGGTCCTGCGCGTCGCGAATGTCGCGACCCTGCCCCATGGTGATCTGGCCGCTCGTCCCGATCGCGCTCTGAATAATCGGTGGACGACCCATCACGCGGTGATCGAGCACGATGGCCATGTAGTCGTGCACGTGTCGACCCGTTTCGAGTTTAAAGCGCCGGCCGCCCAAGTTGTCGAGCGTGAACTGGACGATCGTCCCCTCGAGCGGTGATGTGTTGGGCCGGGCGTCAGTCAACGACTCGCCCGTTATGATCGGCTTCGCATCGACGACGTAGAACAGCTTGTATGTCTTCCCCTGCAACGAGGTGGAGTCGTTGCTCGGCAGCATCTCCTTCCCCGGCGGCATCGCCGCCTTGATTTCGGGGAGGGAAATATACGTCTCGACCTTCGACGCGTTGTCCGCATCGACGAGGTACTCGCCAGGCATTCCACCTGGACTCTGTTGAATGAGACTCGAAAACGGCCCGCCAGTCGGCAGCGCGGCGACCGACGTATCCGTCTTGGAGCTGTCCTTCTTCGCGGCGGCGGCTTTTCCGGTGTCGGTGCCGGTGAGAAGTCCCTGAAGTCCCTTCGACGGCAATTGAGACGTCGGCGCTTCGACATTCTTCGCCGTCCCGCTCGGCGCGAGTCCCTTGTCGCGAATGATCTGATCGAACCGTGGCAAGACACGCTCTAACGCTTGCGTCTTGTCGGTGATCCGGAACTCGAGAAATGCTTGCTCCTTCGCAATCTCCGTGGCACGCGCCGGATCCGTAATTCCCGGGATCTGAACGACGATGCGATCGCTGCCTTGCTTCTGAACGATCGATTCCGAGACGCCGATACCCTCGATGCGATTGCGGACGGTCTTCAGCGCGCGATCGATCGCGTCGGGAATTTTATCCGTCGGAATTGTTTGCTTCGACTGGTCGACCTCGAGTGCCAGATAGATCCCGCCCTGCAAGTCGAGCCCCTTTCGCAGCGGAACGTGGCGCTGGATGACGTCGCGTGGAACGCCGTCGGCACCGAACTGCCGCACCTTGACGTTGCGGGGGAAGAGCGCCCAGATCGACAGGGCGCATAGCGCGACGATCAGACCGATGCGGTACTTCAGATTGGACATGGCACTGCCGGTAGGAAGAAAGAGTTGTTCGCAGCTTCTAAGAGTATCTCACGCTTCGACTTGAGTCAACGCAGAACGCGCCGCGCTCTCATCGGCGCGGAGTTGCGCAACGAGCGCGTCCGGAGACTCGAATCGCATCGTATCCCGCAATCGGAGCACGAACTCCACGCGTACACAGGAGTCGTACCAATCTCCGCTCGCATCGAAGGCATGCACCTCGAGGGACAGCGTAGAATCGCCAAAAGTGGGACGAGGACCGAGGTTCATCATGCCGCCGAATGAACCGCGCTCGGACTGAATGTGGACCGCGTATACCCCCATTGGCGGAAGAAGTTTGCGCTTTGACGCCATCCTGACATTTAGCGTGGGAAAGCCGAGTAAGCGTCCGCGCTCATCACCGTGACCGACGCGGCCGCTAAACGCGTAACGATGGCCAAGCATGTGTTGGGCGCCCGCCAAATCGCCGTACGATACGGCGCGACGAATCGCACTCGACGACACGGGAACGCTATCCAGAGACACCGCCTCAACGACGTGTACCTCGAAGTCGTGCCTCTTGCCCAAGTCGCGAAGGACGTTCACGTCGCCCGCGCGGCGGCGACCGAATCCATGATCGTAGCCGATGACGAGCTCACGCAGCCAGAAGCGCTCGAGCAAGATGCGCTCGACGAACTCTGAGGCGTCGAGCGCGGCGAGCGCGGGCGTGAACGGGATGACGGCAGCGTAGTCGAGACCGCACTCGGCGATGGCCTCCAATTTCTCTTCCGTTGTAGAAAGCAGCGGCGGCGCTGCCGCCGGATTCACGACTTCGAGCGGATGCGGCTCGAACGTGACGAGCAAGCTCGGGAGAGAGCGCTCCGCGGCGCGCGCAGTGACCCTCGCCAGCAGATCGCGATGGCCGACGTGAACGCCGTCGAACGTGCCGACGGTGATCACCGCGCCCAACGAGAGGCGCGGCAAGGACGGAACGAGGCGCGAGACGTCAGGCATCGCGCACGACGACACATGGACGGAGCTCGCGACCTTCGAGTCGCGCAATTGCGACGAGATCACCCTCGGCGTCGACGAGAGCGACGAGCGAGGCGTCGGCTTCCGCTTCAATTGAGTTTCCGTGTTGGACGCGTCGTAGCGCGGTCTCGTCGAGTTGCCGAGTCGGGAGATGAGCAATTGCTGAACGCAACGGCCGGAGGCGCGGCTGCTCTCTCGCGTCCCCGCCGACAAACGAAGTTGCCTCCGCGACATCGAACACGCCGCAGCGCACGCGACGCAGCGCCGACAGATGCGCCGCGCTTCCGACGGCGCGCCCAAGATCACGCGCAAGAGCGCGAATGTAGGTGCCACCGCCGCAGGTGATCGTCACGTCGAGCGCAGACGGAGTGCGATGCCGTACACGCCACTCGTGGACGACGACGACGACGGGACGAAGCTCGAGTGGCGCACCGGCGCGAGCGGCCGCATACGCGCGTTGTCCTCCCACCTTCTTTGCCGAGTAGGCGGGTGGACACTGCTCGATTTGTCCGGTAAGCGCCTGGATGGCGCGGTCGACTTTCTCGGTGTCGGGGAGCGCGGCGATTCGCGCTGTGTCACCAGTTGGATCGTCCGTGGTCGTCTCGACGCCAAAAGTGATCGTCGCCTCGTACACTTTGGGCTCGTCGTCGACAAACTGGGCGAGCCGAGTCGCGCGACCGACGAGAAGCACGAGCAGCCCCGTCGCGAACGGATCGAGCGTGCCGGTGTGGCCAATGCGTCGCGTGTGCAGCGTGCGCCGCGCAATCGCGACGACGTCGTGCGACGTCATACCCGATGGCTTGTCGACGAGAAGAACGCCGTCAGTCGCCGTCGTCCTCACCGGGGGGTCGATCTGGAGCATCCTTCAGTTGTGAGAGGAGTGTTTCAATGCGCGCGGCGCGGGCGATGCTCTCGTCAGGTTTGAATACGATCTCGGGCGCCAAGCGGAGGCGGAGTGCGCGACCGATGCGCGAGCGGAGATGGCTCGCGACGCTTGCCAATCCTTCGGTCGTCGCCGCGCGCTCGGCCTCTGATCCGTAAATGCTCACGAACACGGTCGCGACACGAAGGTCGCGGGAGACGTCGACGCCGGTGACGGTGACGAGTCCCACAATGCGCGGATCCTTCACATCCTGACTGAGGAAGGTCGCGACTTCCTCGCGAATCGCTTCGGCGACGCGATCCGGCCTGCGGTTGTTGCTTGCCATACATCAAAGAAAGCTGGTTGCGGTATCGACGATGCGACACTGCGGATTGGCGTTGATGAAGTGGTCGACGGACTCGAGCACCGACTCGGCGTGGCGCCGCTCGCCCGCAACGACACAAACGGTGAGCTCTGCGGTTTGCCACGCGTCGTGATGCGCCGTTTCAGCGACCGAGACGTTGAACTCGTTATGCAGCCGATCCTTGAGACTCTTCAGCACCGACCGCTTGTCCTTGAGCGAGTGGGCGGCTGCGAGGTGCAGCTCGAACGAGCGCACGCCGATGACCACGAGCGAGGGTCGATGGACGCCTTAGAGCGTGCGCGCCACTTGCTCGGTGCGGTAGCACTCGATCACGTCGCTGACCTTGAGGTCGTTGAAGTTCTCGATGCTGATGCCGCACTCGAAGCCTTCGCGCACTTCGCGCACGTCCTCCTTGAAGCGACGGAGTGACGCGATGGTACCATCGTAGATCTCGACGCCATCGCGGATGACGCGCGCTCGACCCTGTCGGTTGATCACGCCGCTGCGCACTGAACAACCGGCAATGGTTCCGAGGCGAGAGATCTTGAACACTTCCCGCACTTCCGCTTCACCGACGATGACCTCGCGCTGCTCTGGTCGCAGCAGGCCCTCGAGCGCAGCGCGCACATCGTTCACCGCCTCGTAGATGATGCGGTAGAGGCGGATGTCGACGCCCTCGCGCTCGGCGGCCGTACGCGCGTTGTTATCGGGACGGACGTGGAAGCCAAGGATGATCGCGCCAGACGCCTTGGCGAGAAGGATATCGCCTTCGGTGATCGCGCCGACGCCGCGGTGCACGATCTCGACCTTGACCTCCCCGGTCGAGAGTTGAACGAGAGCGTCGGCGAGCGCTTCGGCCGGGCCGCCCTGGTCCGCTTTAATGAGGATGCGAAGCGTTCGCAGCTCGCCAGCGGCGGACTGCGCCATGAAGTCTTCGAGCGACACGCCGCCACGCGATGTGCGCCGACTCTTTGCCTCACGATCCAAGCGTTGGCGCCGCTGCGCCACGTCGCGGGCCGCAGTTGCGTCCTCGACGACCAACAACTGATCGCCCGCCATCGGAACGCCCTCGATGCCGAGGACCTGCACGGGAACAGCCGGCCCAGCGAACTTCACGCCCTTGCCGCGTTCGTCGAACAAGGCGCGCACGCGGCCGGAGAAGAGTCCGCAGATGAAATCGTCACCGGTCTTGAGCGTACCGTTTTTCACAAGCACGGTGGCGACGGGACCCTTCCCCGGATCCAGCTGCGCCTCGACGACCGTGCCTTCGGCACGTCGATCGGGATTGGCCTTGAGGTCGAGGATTTCGGCCTGCAGCAGGATGCTTTCGAGCAGTTGATCGACGTTGGTGCCCTTCTTCGCCGAGATCTCAGTGGAAAGCACTTCACCACCGAACTCCTCGAGCACGACACCATGCTGGAGCAGCTCCTGTTTCACGCGAGCCGGATTGGCCTGTGGCAGGTCGATCTTGTTGATCGCGACGATCAGTCGAACATTGGCGTTCTTCGCGTGCGAAATCGCTTCGATCGTCTGCGGCATGATGCCGTCATCGGCGGCGACGACGAGGACGACGATGTCCGTCACCTGCGCGCCGCGCGCACGCATCGCCGTGAATGCCTCGTGGCCGGGCGTGTCGAGGAAGCTGATCTCCTTACCGTTAGGCAAGGTGACGTGATAGGCGCCGATGTGCTGCGTGATGCCACCCGCCTCACCCGCAACGACATTTGCCTTTCGGATATAGTCGAGCAGCGACGTCTTGCCGTGGTCGACGTGGCCCATGATCGTCACGACAGGTGGACGTGACACCTTGTCCTCGTCCCGGTCGACGATGACGGTCGCCGCCTCTTCGGCCTGATACGCATCCTCGCGAACCGCGGCAAAGCCGAACTCACTCGCAATCAGCTCGATCTGATCGAAATCCAGCCGCTGATTGATCGTGACCATCAGTCCAAGATTCTTGAACGCGAAAGCGACGATCTCCGTCGCCGGTACTTTCAGAATCTGCGCGAGCTCGCTGACGGTAATGAACTCGTTGACCCGGACTGTTTTGCGCTCGCGCTCGATTTCGGCGGCGCGCGCTGCCTCCATCTCCTCACGGACGCCGCGACGCATGTCGCTCGCGGAGCGGCGCTGCGGAGCACCGCGCATCGTCGCCATCGTTTTGGAGATGTTCGCATCCACCGCCTCTTGATCGACGGCACCTCGCTTCCCCTTTTTGCGGCGGCCGCGCTCGGCGTGCGCACCTCCTCCCCCTCCTCCTCCGCCACCGGAGGGCTGCTGCCGATCGTCGCGACGCGTCGGGGTGGCCGCGCCTCCCGGCGCTGCGGACGCGATCGGTCGCGGCGGCATGAACGAGCCACTGCTCGCTACAGGACGTGGACGCGGAGCACCCGGCGTGATCGGCCGCGGACGCGGTCGGTCGGGTGACGCCGACGGCGGCCCGGAGCGAGACGGCGGTGCGTGCGCCGTCCGCACCTCCTCCGTGTGCCTGAACGGCGGCGCAATGCGTGGCTCGTGCTCCTCGGAGGGCATGGGAGCGGCCGGCGGCATCGGCGGTCGCTCGACGACTGGCGGCGCCCCGTCGTACGGCGGCGCTTCGGGCCCGCCTCTTTCCGTTGGCGCCGTCGCCTCGTGTTCCACCGTGAGCGTAGAATCGGCGGCAATCTCGTTAGGTGCCTCGGGCAGAGGCGCCACCGTCGTTTCGTCGAGGTCGAGAGGCGTAGCCGGGACTTCCGACCGTCTGCGGCGGCGGATCCCCGCGTCGCCGGCAACCGCGGCAGCCGGCTCGGGTACCGCGGTCGCGGCCGAGGAGCGACGCCGCCGCGTCGTCACTGCTGGAGCTGCTTGTTTTTCAGCGCGCGCACGCTTCTCACGCTCCCAGCGCGCACGCACTCGTGCAACCTGGTCGTCCGTGAGCAAACTCAAATGGCTGCGAACGGGAACGTCCATCTGACGAAGCAAGGCCATCACCTCGTCAGATGAAATCCCAAATTCACCAGCCATGTCGTGCACGCGAAGCTTGCTCAAACACCCCTCCTAGGAGTCACTGCCGACGCTCGCCTTCACGAGCGCGCGAATCCCTCTTGCGAGTTGTGGATCCACAACGCCAACGGCGGCCGTTTGCACACGTCCAACGGCAGCGCCCAGTTCCGCGGCCGTCGGTCCCTCAACGAAGTTAACACCACGTGCCCGCAGCAGCGGCACAACCTTCTCCCTGCTATTCGCCGACGCATCTGGCGCAACGACGGCGAAAACCAAAGTGCCTTTCTTCGCCGCCGTACGTACTTGCTCGACGCCAACGACAACGGTCCGCGCTCTCACGCCAAGCCCGATCAATCTGAGCATGCGCTCGGAGGCAGCTCGCTCCACGGAAATTGCGGAATCGGTCAGGCCGCCGACCCCGCTTCTCCGGGTTCGGGCGTACGCTCACCGGCGTTGGCGCCTTCTTCGGAAGTGTCTTCAGTCGTCAGCTCGTCGATGATGCCCATGATACGATCGGCTTCGGCGGGCGCGATGCCTGGTAGCTTTAGCAAATCCTCACGTTCGAGATCGATGATATCATTAAGCGTGCGGTACCCGGCCTCCTCCAATACCGCGACCGTCGCCGGCGGCAAGCCTTGAATGTCGGAGAGGCGCACGTCCGCCATCTCGTCGGACTCCTCTGGCAGCGGTGCGAAGAGTGGCGAGTCCGTTCCCCGCTCGAGCCACTCGCGGCTCGAGTACAGATCGATCTTCCATCCGGTGAGCTCGGAGGCGAGGCGCACGTTCTGACCGTTACGACCGATCGCGAGCGAGAGCTGGTCTTCATCGACCACTGCCTGGATCGTTTTGGTCGTCGGATCACTGAAGACGCGCGCCACTTTCGCCGGCGCGAGCGCGAGCTTGGCGAAGCGTTCGGGATCCGGAGACCATGGCACAATGTCGATGCGCTCCCCACCTAACTCGTTGACGACGGCCTGGACGCGTGAGCCTTTGAGGCCAACGCACGCACCAACCGGATCGATCGAGTCGTCGCGCGAGAAGACTGCGATTTTGGTACGGCTGCCCACCTCACGAGCGGTCGCACGAATCTCGACGATGGCCTGCTGAATTTCCGGGACCTCGAGCTTGAACAGCGCCTTGACGAAGAGGGCGTCGGCGCGGCTCAGAATGAGCCGCGGGCCCTTGGGCGTTTCCTCGACGCGCTTGAGCACAGCGCGAATGGGCTCACCCTGGTGGAAGTGTTCGCGATGATTCTGTTCCCGATACGGAATAATCGCTTCCGCTTCGCGGAACTTGTTCAGCATCACGACGAGCTTGCCGCGCTCGATCTGCTGAATCTCGCCGGACAGAAGGTCACCGACGCGCGTGGCGAACTCGTCTCGAATGCGCGTTCGCTCGCCTTCGCGAACCCGCTGAATAATGCGCTGCTTCGCGGCCTGGACGGCGGCGCGGCCGAAGACGGCAAAGTCAATCGGCTCCTCGAGAACGTCACCGACCTGGAATCCTTCGTCGTAGTTGCGGGCGTCCTCCACGGAGATCTGCCGACTCCCGTCCTCGACCGTATCGACGACATCCTTCAGCAGGACGATGCGGATCTCACCCTTGCCATCGTCGATGTCGACTTCGGCCTGAACGTTCGGACCGTACTTCTTCGCGAGCGCTGCCATAATGCCGTCTTGCAGCAGCCCGTAGAGCTCCGCACGGTCGAGCTGCTTGACGTTGGACAACTCGCGGAACGCGGCGAGAATTTCTGCTGAACCGATCATCTCAGACACCTCGTCCGAAGGCGACGAATCGCCCTCGTCCTCGTTCTATTTTGAGTGAAACGCGAGCCGAGCTTCCTTCACGTCCCCAAGCGGGATTCGCCGTTCGGTGCCGGGCTTGATCGCAAGCACGACCACTTCAGCGCCTTCGCCGCCTTCGACTGCCGCGATTTTGCCCTCGAACCGTCCGCCCTGCGCCGGGCTCAAGACGTTCGCCCATTCTCCAACGAACCGCCGCCAATCGCCGAGGGATCGCAACGGGCGATCGCCGGGAGAGGAGACCTGCAGCTCGTAATTCTCCGAGACCAAAGTGCCGCCGTCCAATCGGGCCTCGACGGCACGCGAGACCGTCGCACAATCGCCGACTGCGACCCGATTTCCGTCGCGCCGATCGATACGAACCTCGATCAGAGGCCGGTTGCGCGTACCTCCCCGCCGCAGCTCGACAAACTCGAAGCCGGAAGCTTCAACTTCCTTGCGAACAACGTCTTCCAGCTCATCGCTCATGTGGTGTCGAGATGGTTTAGCGGAACAAAAAAATGTGGGGAGCATCCCCCACATTAGTCCCGCGGCCCCTAGTGCCGCGTGCGACGTAAGCTAGGCCACGTCGAGAGGCGCGTCAAGTTGAAGACAGACCGTCGACTACGGCGTTCTGACCGCGCTCTCCGCGTAGATCACGGCGATCTGCCGACCGGCGTCGCCAGCGCGATGCGAGTAGAGTCGATCGTTATCGCAGCGCGTGCAAAGCGCACTTGTCGTGAGGTGACGCACACCCGCCGCGCGCGCGTGCTCGGCAATGATCGCGCGAAGATCGACCCGAGCGGGGCCGCCTGACGAGTCCCGTCCATGTAACTGACGGAAGACGTCGGCGCCGACCTCGTAGCAGTTCCGGCAGATCGCGGGACCCAAGTGGACTCGGAGCTCGTTGGCGGCGAAGCCGCATTGCCCAAGCAGATCGATACCTCGTTCCACAATGCGCGCCGCCGTGCCGCGCCAACCGGAATGCAGAAGACCGACGGCTCCCGACGGATGCGCGATGAAGATTGGGACGCAGTCGGCGACTGAAACGGCGAGGGCCAGGCCGCGATCAGTGGCGACGTGTCCGTCCGCGGCGTCGACTCGGAGCCACCCCTCCCAACTCGACTCGTGCACTACGACCTTGGCGCCGTGCACTTGAGTCGCCGTCGCAAGCCGGGCACCACCTGGAGCCAACTCGTCGCGCAGTTGACGCCAACGCTGCATGATCAAGCCCACGGGCTCGTCGGACGCGAGCCCGAAGCTTCCGCTTGCGCGAGTTGTCGTGAAGGCGCGAATTCCGAACGGCGAGAAGTCGCTGACCGTCTCCGCCTGCGAGACGATCGTCACGAGCCTCGACGGTCCTCGATGCGCTCGATTCTCGCTCCGAGCGTCCGAAGACGCTCGTCGATTCGCTCATAGCCGCGCTCGATCTGACCAACGTTATCGATCGTGCTCTCCCCCTTCGCGCAAAGCGCGGCAAGCAAAATCGCCATTCCAGCGCGGATATCGGGGGATTCCACCTGCGCACCGCGGAGTCGCGAGGGGCCAACCACGACAGCGCGATGTGGGTCGCAAAGAATGATGCGAGCCCCCATGCCAATCAGCTTGTCGACAAAGAACATTCGCGACTCGAACATCTTTTCGTGCATCATGATCACGCCTTCGCACTGCGTGGCGGTCACGATGGCGATCGACATCACGTCGGCCGGGAATGCCGGCCAGGGCTGGTCTTCGAGCTTCGGAACGTGTCCGCCGAGATCGCTCTGGATTCGCTTCTCCTGCGTCGCCGGAACGATCAGGTCGTCGCCGTCCGTTTTGCATTCGACGCCTAACCGCGCGAAACCCATACGGATCGAGTGCAGATGCTCAACGCCGGCATCGGCGATTCGCAGCTCGGAACCAGTGACGGCCGCCAGGCCGATGAACGAACCGACCTCGATGTGATCGGGACCGATCCTATGAGTGGTACCATGGAGCGGCTTTCCGCCCTCGATGGTGAGCATGTTCGTGCCGATTCCCTGAATCGTCGCGCCCATAGAGACAAGGAAGCGCGCCAGATCCTGCACGTGAGGCTCGCCGGCCGCGTTGCGCAGCACGGTGATGCCCTTTGCCGCTACTGCGGCGGTGAGTGCGTTTTCGGTGCCGGTTACGCTCGGCTCGTCGAGAAAAATGTCGGCGCCGCGAAGTTGCTTGGTGCTCATCTTGTACGCCTCGCCCAAGTCGAACTTTGTGCCGAGCTGTTGGAGGGCGAGAAAGTGCGTGTCGAGACGGCGTCGACCGATCACGTCGCCGCCCGGGGGCGGCAGCGTGACTTCGCCACAGCGGGCGAGCATCGGCGCCGCGAGGAGGATCGACGCTCGGATCTTCTTGCAGAGCTGCGGATCGAGCTCCGCGGACTTTACGGTTTTGGCATCGATGACGAGCGTATTCCGCTGTTTCCACTCAGCGGAGACACCAGCCGAGCGAATGAGATCGACGAGTGTTTCGACATCGCGAATCCGCGGGACATTCTCGAGTGTAACTGGCTCACTGACGAGCAGCGCGGCGGCGACGATCG
>DATEHJ010000463.1:0-5912 GCA_035279645.1 Gemmatimonadaceae bacterium | reverse complement strand
AGCGTGTCGACGAGCTGTGAGCCCAGCGAGTTCGCGAGACCGATGCGTTGCGCCTCGCCTCCCGAAAGCGTGCGCGTGGCCCGATTGAGCGTGAGGTAGTTGAGGCCAACGTCGCAGAGAAACTGCACACGATCGCGCGCTTCCTTCAGAATGTGCGCCGCCACCTCTCGCTCGAAGGCCGTCAGCGAGACCGCAGAGAGCCAATCGAGCAGTCGATCGACGGCCAGCGCGCTCACTTCGGCGATGCTGCGCTCAGCGATTCTCACTTGCAACGACTCCGGCTGCAACTTGTCTCCGTTGCAGTCCGGACAGGTCCGCGCCGTCTGATAGTGACGGAGAAAAACTCTGATGTACTGCTTGTAGCGCTTCTCCTCGAGATCGGAGAGAAAGGGGAAGATTCCCTTGTAGCCGCGCACCCGCGCGTGCAGCAGCTTGTGCCTTTGTGCGGCGGAGAGCTTCTCCCAGGCGATGTCGTTGGGAATGCGCTCGCGCTTCGCGAATTCGGCGAGCGCGCGCCTCTTGTTCTCGTATCGCGGCATTTGCCATGGAGCGATGGCGCCCTCGCGCAGCGAACGCTCCGGATAGGGAACGATGAGCGCTTCGTCATACTCGAGCGTCGCGCCGAACCCGTTGCACCGTTTGCACGCGCCGCGCGGGCTATTGAAAGAGAACAGTTGCGGCGTCGGCGACGGGGCGCGCGTGCCGTCGTTCGCGCATTCGAATCGCTCCGTGAAGCGCCACCGCGCCGAGGACGTGGGAAAACGGGGCGATGTGACGGACTCGGTGAACAGGATCACGCAGTCGCCGTCACCCTCACGAAAGGCTGTCCCCACCGCGTCGGCGAGACGTCCGCGCGTCTCATCTCCCGCAGTGAGCCGGTCGACGACCACGAGCACTTCCTTGGCGAAGGTGACGTCGATCGGGAGCGCGACCAGCTCGTCCAGGTGCCTAACGGCTCCGTCGATCGCGAGACGCAGGAAACCGGCGGCGCGCAGATTGTCGACGACGACGTCGTGGGTCACCTCCTCCGACATGCGCAACGGGAAGGCGACCGACAGGCGCGTGCCCGACGGCACCTCGGCGACGGCGTCGGCCACCGACTGCACCGTGTCCGGCTTCATCTCGCGGCCGCAGAGCGGGCAGAAGGTGCGACCGATTCGCGCCCAGAGCAGGCGCAGGTAATCGTAGATCTCGGTCGCGGTGCCCACGGTCGAGCGCGACGTCTTCGTCGGATTCTTTTGCTCTATGGCGACAGCGGGAGACAGACCCTCGATCGCGTCGACGTCCGGCTTCTCCATGCGCTCGAGAAACTGGCGTGCATATGCCGAAAGCGACTCGACATATCGGCGCTGACCCTCGGCGTAAATCGTGTCGAAGGCGAGCGATGACTTTCCGGAACCGGACGGGCCCGTCACGACCGTGAAGGCGCGCCGCGGAATACGGAGATCGAAGCCCTTCAGGTTGTGTTGTCGCGCGCCACGCACGACGATGGCGTCCTTCATGGGCGAAAGTTAACCGAAGGATGGATCCCTGGTGGCTGGTGATCGGTCAGGTGCGTCGCGTCAACGCGCGGAGTATCCGTCCGACGACGAGCACCACGATCGCGCCAACCGTCGCGATGCCGATCGATCTGAGATCGAGCTCCCCTTGCGTCACGGCGCCCCAGCCCACGTACGAGCCGATCAGGCCGCCTAACAACGCGCCCCCGATGCCGAGCAGGATCGTAAAAAGGCAACCGGCCGGGTCACGGCCGGGAAGGATCCATTTGGCCAGCGAGCCGGCGATGAGTCCGAGTACGATCCAGTAGAGCCAGAGGGGCATGGAAGAGCGAAGGTGATCTGCAAAAAATGGCCGGCGCGACATCGCGCCGGCCTGGCGACTCGCGCCTCACGCGCCACGATTACAGCTGCGGAGTCGTGTTCGTGCGCCCTCGGGTCGTCATTCGATAGATCCACAACAACAGGAGCGATCCGAGTATCGCGAGAAGAATGCTCCAAAGTGAAAAACCATTCAACCCTGTACCCGTAACCAGATTTCCGAGAAATCCGCCAAGGAACGCGCCGACGATTCCGATAAGGATCGTCACGATGAAGCCGCCCGGGTCCTTACCCGGCATTATCGCCTTCGCGATCGCGCCGGCGATGAGGCCCAGTACAATCCACGCCAGGATACCCATATCGTCTCCTCCAAAAATTGGGGGTAGAACTGCGATAGCCGAAAACGCAACCGATGTACCACGGCTGGCGCCACTTCCCGATTTGCAGACGAGCTGAAGCGAGCAAACCGGCCTGCCCGGGCCGTTAGCTTTACGGCAATGTCGTCGCCCGTCACCGAATACCACGAGGAAGACGCACTCGGAAAAGCATACGACGGTCGCTTGATGCGTCGACTGCTTCGGTATGCTCGACCGTATCGATCGCTGGTGGCTTCATCCCTTGGGTTGCTGGCGGTCGAGGGCGTGCTGCAGCTGGTTGGCCCCCTGCTGACGCAGCGTGTGATCGACGTCGCCCTTCCGGCACGCGACGTGGTAGCCGCGGCACAGATGGCTACGGTCTTCGCCGGCGCACTCGCGCTCTCCTTTCTCGCTTCATACGGCGAGACGCTGCTCACGAGCCTGCTCGGCCAGCGAGTGATGAGAGACCTGCGTCACGAATTGTTCGCTCACCTGCAAGCGCTGCCGGTCGCGTTCTTCGATCGAAATCCGGTTGGTCGCCTCATCACGCGGGTCACGTCCGACGTCGAATCGTTGAACGAGCTCTTCACGGCGGGCGTCGTGTCGGGAATGGGCGACCTGTTCACGCTGGTTGCGATCAGCGTGCTCATGATCGTCACCGACTGGCGGCTCGCCTTGGCATCGTTCGCGGTGATCCCATTCGTGTGGATGACGTCGAACGTCTTCCAACGCTCGGTGCGCGCCGCCTATCGAGAGATTCGGACGCGCCTCGCTCGCATCAACGCGTACTTGCAGGAGCGCATCACCGGGATGCGCATCGTTCAGCTCTTTGGGCGCGAGCAAGACGAGGCGACGCGATTCGACGTACTGAATCGGGATCACCTCGATGCACATCTCAAGTCGATTCGCGTGTACGCGATCTATTTCCCGATTATCGAGATTCTCACCACGGTCGCGCTGGCCAGCTTGATCGTGGCCGGCGCGCGACGCGTCGAGATCGGAGCGCTGACGGTCGGAACGGTCGCTGCCTTTTTACAGCTCGTGAGGCGGTTCTTCGATCCCCTGCAGGATCTCTCCGACAAGTACAACATGCTGCAGCAGGCGATGGCGGCGTCGGAGCGAATCTTCAAGCTGCTCGACACGCCTGTCTCGGCGGCGGGGAGCCCAGCATCACAACACCTTGTCGCTCACACCGAGTCGCCGAAGGTGACGGTCGAGTTTCATGACGTGTGGTTCGCTTATGACATCGCGCACGTTGCGCGCGAGAGCAGCACTGGCGAGCACGGTCGCGAATGGGTGCTCAAAGGCGTCAGCTTTCGCGCCGAACCGGGTCAGACTGTCGCGCTGGTCGGCCACACCGGAGCAGGGAAGACAACAATCGTGAATCTGCTCCTGCGTTTCTACGATCCGCAGCGTGGCCGCATTACGGTGAACGGCGTCGACATTCGCGAGATGCCCGTCGGTGCGCTGCGCGCGCTGATCGGCTACGTGCAGCAGGACATTTTTCTCTTCGCCGGCGACATCACCAGCAACATTCGTCTGTCGAATCCACTGACGGACGAGCAGGTGTGGCTGGCCGCGACGCGCGTCGGCGCAGATCGCATCATTCGGCGATTCCCCGACGGTTATGCGCACGTGCTTGGCGAGCGCGGGGCATCGATCAGTGTCGGCGAGCGTCAGTTATTGTCGTTTGCGCGCGCGATTGCGGCGGATCCCGCGCTGTTGATCCTCGACGAGGCGACGAGCGCCGTGGACAGCGAGATCGAGGCGGAGATTCAGAGTGCGCTCGCCGTGCTGATGAGCGGACGAACAACGATCGCGATCGCGCATCGGTTGAGCACCATCGTCGGCGCCGATGAGATTCTAGTGTTGCATCACGGGCAGGTGCGCGAACGGGGCACGCATCGCCAGTTGATGGAGAAGGCTGGGTTGTACGAGCGACTTTATCGGTTGCAAACAGGCGCGGTGGCAGGACGCATCGAGGCAACGGGCGCCCTCACCAGCGGAATGTGAGCAGGCCCAAATCGCATGCGTTGCGTGCACGCAACGCGTCAACTATCGCATTTTTCGCCGCTTGCCAGCTTCGGGGTGGCTGGGGTAGTTTCTGCCGACCCCTGCTCGCTGCGCTCGCAGCAGCTCATGGATTCCCGCGCGCTCCGCGCGCGACTTGTCCGCCGCGCTAGCGTAACTCGATGCCGGTTATCCGTATCAATGACAGCCAACACTCGCTCGGGCCTGGTAAGACGCGACTCGGTGGGGGGGCTGGCGTCGACATTCGGGTCTCGGACGATGAACGGATTGGGGCGCAGGCGGTGATTGAATTCGCAGAGGGCCAGTCGGTGATCCGCCGAAGCGGCGACGCCCCCGTCAAGGTGAACGGCGTCCCGCTCGGCGCGGAACCGACACCGCTGATGCACGGCGACAAGATCGAAGTCGCCGGTCGTGAGCTCTTCTACGAAGAGGAAAGGAAGGGCGGAACGACGCGGCACGTAATGCAGAGCGAGATCCGGTCGATCCTCGAGAAGCGGCCAGGCGCGGCTCGTGCGACGATTGGTTCCGGGGGACGCCTCGTTTCTCTCGTCGACGGCAAGGAGTACTTGGTGCCCGAGACGGGAATTACCATCGGACGGGACGCCAGCGCGAATGTGGTGGTCGCGCAGAATGAGGTTTCTCGACGGCACGCGGAAATTGTTCCGTCGGAACGCGGATATCTGCTTCACGACCACAGCACCAATGGCGTCTACGTGAACGGCGTGCGGGTACTGCAGTCTCAAGTGCTTTCGCGCTCGGATGTGGTCCGCGTGGGCAGCGAGGAATTTCGCTTCTATGCAGACGTGATCATCTCGGGCACGATGCCGGCTGCGTCCATGCCGACGATGACACCGCCAACCGCACAGCCTCCCGCGCCGCCTAAGCCGACAGCGCCGGTCGCGCCGTCAGTGACTGCACCGGCCACCGAACGCGTCGCGGCGGTGGCCGATTCAGGCTCGACCGCGCCGCCGATGCCGGCGCAGGCCGCGACCGCCGCTCCGCCCTCGCCGCCGGCGGATACGACGCTCCGCGTCTCCGCTGTGCCGGACGCTCCTCCAGCCGCCGCGAGCGCTCCCGAGTCGACCGCTCCGAGCATCACGCCGGCGACGGACACGCGGGCGGTGTTGGCTATTCTCGAGGTAATCAACGAGGGTGCTGCTCGGGGCACGCGATACGAGATTCGCGTTCCGCTCGCTCATATTGGACGCGGCGCACATAACGACGTGGTGATCGACGACGACAGCGTGTCGGATATCCACGCGAAGCTGCAGCGCCGTGATGACGGGTGGTACCTGATCGATCTCAGCTCGACGAATGGAACGTACGTTGGTGGCTCGCGCCTGACGCATGACCGACGGCTCGACGGGACTCCCGACGTACGCTTTGGAGGCGTCAAGCTGACCTTTCGGCCAGCCGATGTGCCGATGGCAGCCGTGAAGAGCACGCGCGCGATCGCGTCGACGCCGATCGATCGCAGCAAGTTGCCGCCACGCCAGCCGCGCGCGACAGCGCCGGCGAAGGCGGCGGCCCCGGTTGCTCCGGAGCGCACAGGCAGTTCGGTGTGGTTGTGGATGACGATCTTGATTGTTGCCGCCGCCGTGGCCTTTTACCTCTTGAAGAGCTGACGAGTTGATAGTGCGTCTGCTTCACGCTGCTCGGACCGATGTCGGGATGATCCGCTCCGGCAACGAAGACAATTTCGCGGCTG
>DATEHJ010000462.1:0-17379 GCA_035279645.1 Gemmatimonadaceae bacterium | reverse complement strand
GTGCCGGCGTTCGTCGTCAGGATGATGACACAATTCTTGAAATCGATCTGGCGCCCTTCGCCGTCCTCCATCTGTCCTTTGTCGAAGACCTGGAAGAACAGCTCGAGGACGTCGGGATGTGCTTTCTCCACTTCGTCGAGGAGCACGACGGAGTAGGGGCGACGGCGCACCGCCTCGGTGAGGACGCCGCCCTCGCCGTAACCGACGTAGCCCGGGGGCGCACCCTTGAGGGTCGAAACGGTGTGCGCCTCCTGGAACTCCGACATATTGATCGTGATGAGATTATGCTCACCGCCGTAGAGGAGATCCGATACCGCGAGCGCGGTCTCCGTTTTTCCGACGCCGGACGGCCCAACGAGCATGAAGACGCCCTTTGGCTTGTTCGGATCTTCGATCCCCGCACGCGACGTGCGGATGCGGCGGCTTATGTATTCCAGCGCGTGGTTCTGCCCGATAACGCGCTGCTCGAGGTGCTTTTCGAGGCTCAGCACGACCTGGAACTCGTCGCGGAGCATCTTGCCCACCGGCACGCCGGTCCAACCGGAGATCACCTCGCCGACGAGTGACGCATCGACGCAGACACGCATCAACGGCGAATCGCCCTGCACTTCCGCCAGCCGATCATTGAGCGCGTTGAGCTCGGTGCGCAGCTGATCAGCGTTTGCTGATGCCTGTGCCTCCACCACCGACGCCTCCTGAACGGCGGCGGCATCGACCGTCGCGCTCTCGGCGGGGACGGCGGCAATAGCGGCCGACGCGCGGCGCTTTCGCGCGACCTGCTGCTCGAGTTGCTCGCGAATCTCGCGAATGCGGCCGACGAGCGCCTGTTCCGTCTCCCAGCGTTTGGTAAGCTGCGCGAGCTCCGCCTCGGTCGCCGCGCGCTGCTTTGCGAGATCGGCGAGTCGTTCGGAGTGGTTGGCGCCGACGGCCGCTTCGCGTTCGAGCACACGTCGCTGAACGGCGATGTCGTCGAGGCGTCGCTGCGCGTTCTCGACCGCTGGCGGCGTCGTGTTTTGGCCTAGCGCCAACCGCGCGCAGGCGGTGTCCAGCACGCTCACCGCTTTGTCCGGCAGTTGCCGGTCGGCGAGATAGCGATGGGAGAGCCGAACCGCTGCCTCGAGTCCGTCGTCGAGAATGCGGACGTTGTGGTGCGTCTCGAGAGCAGGCACGACACCACGCAACATGAGCGCGCAGACGTCCTCGGACGGCTCCTCGACTTTGACAAGTTGGAAACGCCGCGCCAGTGCCGGATCCTTCTCGAAGTACTTCTTGTACTCCGACCAAGTGGTGGCCGCGAGCGTACGCATCTCGCCGCGCGCGAGCGCTGGCTTGAGGAGATTCGCGGCGTCGTTCTGGCCAGCCTGGCCGCCGGCTCCGATCATCGTGTGCGCTTCGTCGATGAAGAGAATGATTGGCGTCGGCGAGTTCTTCACTTCGTCGATGAGCCCCTTGAGGCGGTTCTCGAACTCGCCCTTCACGCCAGCGCCGGCCTGGAGCAACGCCAGGTCGAGTGTGCGCAACGTGACGTTCCGCAGTACCGCGGGAACGTCACCGTTCGCGATACGAAGCGCGAACCCTTCGACGACCGCCGTTTTTCCAACGCCCGCCTCGCCGACGAGAATCGGATTGTTCTGGCGTCGACGCAGGAGAATGTCGATGACCTGCCGGATCTCGAAATCGCGGCCCAGCACCTGATCGATCTTTCCCTGCTTCGCCCGGTCGGTAAGGTTGACCGTGTATGCGTCGAGATTGGGTGTCTTGCCGCCTGGCGTGCGTGCCCCGCCGGTCGCGTCGGCGGCGGCTCCGCTCGCCGCCGCGCGCGCTGCCTGCGCCTCTTCGGCGGACGACCCGCTGATCGCCGGCAGATCCTTCCGTAGCGATTCCAAAGGGATCTTCGTGAACTCGCGACTGATGTCCTTTACCATCCGCGCGAGATCGTCGTCGGCGAGAAGCGCCAGTACGGCATGACCGGTGCGCACTTGTGTCGCGCCGTAGTCGATCGAGCCGATCGTCCATGCCTCGGTGAGCATTCGCGAAACGTGAGGACTGATCGCCGGCGTTCGCGCGTTGCCCGTTTTGAGGTGATCGAGGCTCCTCGCCACGTCGGAGGCGAGACGCGATCGGTCGAGCGCGTAGTGCTTCACGATAAACGCAAAGTCCGAGTCGGTGTTGTCGAGCAGCTTCACGAGGAAATGCTCGACCTCGACGTCGTAGTGCGTCCGTGAGAGACAGAGGCCGGCGGCGCCTTCGATCGCGCTGCGGGTGTTTGGGTTCAGTTTCCCGATGAGGGCGCGCAGGTTGACTGACATTGAATCGGCTCGTAGTTAGGGACTGGGATCGGCAGTGGAAGTGTTCAAAGACTGAAAACGGTATCGTCGGGATCGCGCGACATCGGTGTTGTGCGCAGCCACGTGCACCAGCTCAACGGCAACGGGAACGCATCATCGAGTCGGCACGGGGGCACGTCGTCGCGAGTGAGCACGAGCTGGATCTCGAAATCGATCTGACCGTTCGTGTAGAAGCGGGTCAAGGCCTGCAACGGCTCATGCGCGCTGCCACCAGGGAGGAACGTTTCGTACTGCTCGCGTGTGAGCGGACCGATCCGAACACGCACGCGTGATTGCTGATCCCAGATTTCGTCTCCGGCCACGGCGCCGAGTCCGAGGGAGCTCGCCATGGATTCCTCGCCGAGCTCTGACTGCGTGGCGCGGCTGAGCGGGTACCACCCGCCGACGAATTGTTGCACGCTTACCGGCACGCCGAAGTAGTCGCCGAGAAGTTGCTCGAGCCCCGCCGCCGAATGCGACGATGCCGAAAAGAGTCCCGCATAGGCGAGCAATGCGTCGTCGGGAATTGCCAGTCGACCTTGCAGCCCGTGCGTTCCGAGCCCCACCAGATCGAGCAAGTGTCGTCTCAGCCAGTCGCGCCCAGCGCGGTCGTACGACGCGCTGACGTGCGTCTTTTCCCAGGCGCGATAGAAGAGGGAGAGAATGCGATGATCGAAGATCTCGAGAAAGCTCTTCATCGCGTGGTCGCCCGCGCGCTGCCGCTCGGCGACATACAAGCTGTACGCAAGCGGCAACATCCCCTGCGGGCCGGTGAGGCCGAGGAAGTTCACTGCCATCCGCGGTTGCTCGCTGCCGTCGATCGATTGAATCTCACTCGCCGGAAAGGCGACGCTCGACGCGCTGGTGAAGCGGACAGTCTCCTGTCGCGGCTCCTCGAAGCCGCCGACGGGCGCGCGATCCGGCTGCAGTTGCTCGAGCAAGCGCACGGCTTGAAAGAACTCGAACGCCCACGGCTCGGCAAAGAGTCGCGTCAACAAGGGATCCGTTGGAACCTCGTCTGTCGTCCGCACCTCGCCGTTCGGAGCGAGAGGCGGCACGTAGGAAGCCCTTACAGCAGCGGCTTCCAACCCGCTCTCGCTGGCCATTCTCGGAGACCTCGCTTTCGTTGTCGCGTCCGCGCGACCAGAGTTGAAAAGCTGTTAATCGAAGCGTACAGCCCAAAAAAGTGCTCCAGCACGTTCGCGAAGAGGTACGCGCCCGCGCCCGCGAACTGTTCTTCATCCAGTTCCAGATCCACTCGCCGCCCGCGCGCGAAGCTCAGCCCATGCTCGGTGACGATGCGCGCGAAGGCCGCCTCACTCTGCACACTGGTGATGCCGTCGATCTGCTTGCGCGCCGCCGGCGACTGCGAGAAATCGTGCAGGCGCAGGAGCTCGCGCAGCGCGTCGCCGCCGTCGGCCAGCGAGAGGTAGTTGAGCGACAACTGCGACAAAAGGCGGCCGATCGACGGCGTGCCGAGCGGTGGATGCACGACACGTGTCGGCTTCACGAGTGACACAATCGACCGAATCGGTCCACCGCCATCGAGCTCGAGGTCGCCGCCTTCGTTGCCGAACGGCAGCCGGCTTGGCATGTCGCTGTTGAAGCAGGTGAGTCGCGCCGTTACAACTTCGTAATCAGGATCGAGACGGCGGCCGCTCAGATCGACAAACGAGAGCATCACGTCCGTGCCAACGTCCGTCCGCCACTGGCTGAACTTTCGTTTCGCGTGCCAGTATGCGTGGTTGTCCGCCGCGGCGCCGCGATGCCGGTGCGAGTAGAGCGATTCGAAGCGCTGCACGGCTCCCGATCCCGGCGTCACCGCAGTGACGTCGTCGATCGAATACACCTCGGTGCCGACGCGACGATGCGCATCGGGAACGACGAGATACTCATGACGGCGTTGCGTCAGGAGAATCGGCTCGGAGACTTTCGAGAACAGATTGATTGTCGGCGTCGCGCCGAGACGGATGGTGGACGCCGTGACACCCGCCTCGAGCATCGGCCGCCACTCGGATCGCTCCCACGAGGCAATCGGAAAGATCAACTCGATCGCGCTCCCCAAGTTGGCGGCGCGCAGGGCCTCGAGTCCCGCGATATCGAGAAAGAGAAACTTCTCCGGGAACGCGAAGTACTCCTGCAATAAGCGATACGCTTGAAAGGACTTTCCTGGATACGGAAGCATCCCCTCGTCGGCGCCGAAGCCGATCGGATCTGGCGACGCGGCCAGCGTCACCGTCTTCGGATGCGTGCCCGTGCCCACTTCCCGCACAATGACGTCGCGGCAATTGTTGCACAGCAACTCGTACAGCGGATACACGAGATTTCCTTCGCCGTTGAGATGAAAGCGAAGGGATTTGAGATCGAGCTGCGAGAAGGTGACGCCCGGCAGACAACGCAGCTCGACGCGGAGCGCAGCGACAGCGTCGCCGAGTCTCAGCGCGGGCCGGAGCCGGTCCGGCGTCATCCACTGCGCCGCCGTGACCGAAAAGGGCCATAGCGTCGTTTCGTAGCATGTTTTGAACTTGCAGGGCACACCATCCACCGGTCGCGAGTACAGCATCGAACCGCGTGGAATTTTGAACCCGGTCGGCGGCACGCCCTGATCGGGATCGACGCGAAACTCGACGATCGACATCGACGGGATCGGCCGCACGAAGTGCGGATAGACAATCTCGAGGATCGACTCGGTGACTTCGGGGAACTCGTCGTCGATCTTGAGGTGGACGCGTGCCGAGAGAAACGCAAACGCCTCGATGAGCCGCTCGACGTGCGGGTCCTCGCACTTGTTCGGCTCGAGCATCAGGCGCCCAGCGATCTTGGGATACTTCTGGGCGAACTCCGCGCCCATGCGCCGTACGTACGCGAGCTCGCGCTCGTAGTAGTGGAGCAGTTCTTCACGCACCGCGCACCCCCGCGATCTCGTAGTCGCCGCTGGCGAAGTGCAATACGGTGTCGAACACGACCCGTTCGGGCGTCGGATCCATCATTAGCGTTCCCTCAACCTCGAAGCGCAGCTCGCGCCGGTGATGCTCCCCCTCGGCTTCGGCGATGCTGATGCGGATGCCCGCGATACGCGGCTCGAAGGCCGCGAGTGCGTCCTCGACATAGCGGAGCAGGCGCGCCTTGGATTCGGCCGCGTCGCGGCTGAACGACGTGATGTCGGGAATGCCGTAGTCGTACAGCGACAGCGGCAGCTCGACGAGCTCTTCGGGGGGACGCTCGGGCGTGCGGCGCGCGTTGAGCAGCCAGGAGAGGTCCCGCTGCACCGACGCCTTGAACTGCCGACCGGATTCCGCCACGGAAATCCTCGCGTCGGCCGAGGCCTTCGGCGACTGGTCGGTGAGTCGATCCAGCAGCGAGGGCTGGACGGTGCGCTCGATCTCGCGCTGCGTGGCCATGAGCAGACGGTGAAGTGTGACAGTCTCAGGTCTGAGCGAAGCTCATCGCCTGCAACGGATCGAGCCGGCAAATTCGCAGATACAGCTGCTGACGCGTCGACGGGTCTCCCTCGGTCTTCGTTAGGCATCGATAGAGCAGCGCCATCGGGTGGGCGACAAGGTTTCCTGCTTCCCAATCTTCGAGCTTGTGACTCTCGATGTCAGCTACGAGCTCCTCGAGGATGGGCAGCGCGACCGATTCGTGGCCTGTGTCGACCATGATGCTCGCCAACTCGGCTTGCAGCAGGAATCGTCCGCGGCGCGTCTTCTCGCGGTTCACTTCGTTCATCAACAGCGCGATCGCGCGGTCGGCCCGGCCCCCCCGCACCTCGGCCATCGCCAGCGCGCGCACATCGCGCGGTCGGCCGTCGCCGCGCTCATCCTCGCGCGAAGTCGGAACGCTCCCGTTCGCGGCGGCATCGATCTGTGGTGGCGCGGCGTCGCCATTGAGCACGCGCGTCCTGAGCCATGTTCGCGTTTCGAGGTTCGCCGTCGGCGTGTCGTCCATCAGCGTCATGTCGACGAGATCCGGCAGGTCGACGAGCAACGAGCGCAGCTCGCCGCGAATGGCGTTCGAGACGAAGTGGTACTCGCTTCCTAACGAGTCGCACGCGGTGAGCACATAGCGCTGCAGATCCAGCCAACCGCGCCCTTGCGCCATGCCCATAACCGTTTCGCCGGCCTCGATCAGCTCGCGCCATTGCTGGTCGAGGAGCAACCGCTTGAGGGTCGTCCTCGTTTGGGTCGTCGGCGCCTCGAGGAGCTTGGGATCGACGATGCTTCCGGCGGCGCGAAGCTCGCCCCAGCGAAAGCCGCGCACGAGGAGATAGGGCGCCGGATTCGACGGCTCGTTCTGCCGGAGGTAGCGCGCCGCGCCGATAATTCGCTGGGCCGCGTCATCCCGCGACGTCGGTTCGACGGACAACGCTCTGGCCGCGGAGCTGCCTTCACCTAACGACTCCGCCGCGCCATCGCCGGCGCTCATGACCGCCGTGACGTCGACGGGATCGGGATCGAGCTCCAACTTCCGCTTGAGCAGCTGACGCGCCGCGCGCTCGACGTCGGCGATGGCCGCTCGGAGGGGCGAGAAACTCGGCGCCACAACGCCGAAGCGCTCTTGCGACCGCGCGTCGAGGCGATCCAGCGAGGCCACGGTCGCTTCGATGTCGGCGACGAGTCCCTTGTACCAGGGCTTCGGCGTCGACTCGAATCCCTTGTCGAACTCTTCGGGCGTCAGCTTCTTGTCGGTGATCGCCGCCTGCCGCGTCTCCAGCTTGGAGGCATCCGCGGCTGCTTCGAGCTCCGTGGGCACGGTACGCGACTCCTTGTACTTCTGGAGCGAGTGGCCGGCTCGGCTGAGCGGGACGCCGCGCACCGCGCTGTCGATGCGACTCCCGACCCATTCGACGGGCGCGGCTCGGATCTCGGCGTCTCCGTCATCGATCGGCGGATAAACGTGATCCCAGAACTGCGCAATCAATCCGTCGATGAGATCGATCCCTTCGCGGAGTCCGGCGAATCCCTCGCGGCGGAGCTTTGCCTCAGTGAGCCAGGCCGCGATCTGGAGGTCCTTGGATTTCTTCTCGAGCGTTTCGCTCGCCAGCTTCACGACGAGAGGCCAGTCAGCAACCTTTCGATCGGTTTGCCAATCGCCCTGCGGGATGTCCTCTTCCTCGCGACGCGCCTCTTTGATCTTGTCGTAGACGGGCTCGTAGCGAATCTCGGCGCCACCGGGATTCGCGCCGGGAATGGGAGTGAGGAGCTGTTCGACGAGTGGCATGAGACGAAGCGGGGAAGCGAGTGACGATGTGAGCGGCGACGACCTTAGAGCCCACGGTCGGCGATTCCCTCCGTCGGGTGCGGCGGGCGCGCGGGTCCGGCGGTGTTCGGCGACGGCGAGACGAGACTCAGGAATCGGCGGCGCTGGCCTCAGCCGGCGCGATGACGAGCTCGCGAATTTCGAGGATTGGAAACTCTTCTCCGTCAACGAGCAGGAGCTTCTGGCCGAGCGGCGCTTCGACGCCGTTGTCGTCGGCCTGCCACTCCGTCACGCGGCCCAGTCGGACCGCGCCGTCGGCGCATTGCCAGGTCAGGGGAGCAATGACGGGCACGAGCACTTCGCCGAGCTCGACGCCTTTGAATGATTCGGCGGTGCGCACGAGCGCTGGCGCCCAGAGCAAATCGCGCAGCCGCTTCGGCGCGCTGACGCGGACTGACGCGATCTGCTCGAAGGGCAGCCAGGTGTATTGTCCCGCGGCAAAGATCTCGAGGCGCCGACCGATGCGCGGGTCGGCGTCCTCGAGCGATTCGAACGGGGTGCCGTTTAGCGTTCCTGAAACTGGACGCATCGGCGCGTTCAGCGGGAACGCACGCTTCTCGAACAGGTCCTTGCGAAGACGTTCCGCGTGCAGAGCGGCTTGATACAACAGAGCGCCCATCTGCGCGTCCGAGCCTCCCGACCCCAATACGGCGAGCTGCTTCTCGGCGCGATCGAACTCGCCGGCGAAGCACAGGAGCTCGAAGAGGAAGGTACGACGCTGGGCGTCGGTGGGGTTGTCCCGCACCTCGGCGCCCAGCGCCTGAATGGCTTCGTCGAGCTTCCCTGACTGATACAGGGTGCGCGCGTCCAACATTGACCTAACGAGTGTGACTTACGTGTGAGTCGTCCACTGATCCTGCATGACATGCTTGCCGGCATCGACTTCGACGGCCCTGAACGTGAGCTGGAACTCCGCGAGCGGAACCTCTGCGTCCTCGTGGTTGCCCGTGATCTCGTACTTGCTCACCGTCGCGTCTTCGAAGTGGAACTTCAGGTATTCCTGCTCCTGCCCATTCGCATCGTGCTTGTACACCGAGACGTCGACGGTCTTGAGCACCTCGTTGTTCACGCACGCCAACATGAGCTGCGGCGTCGCCGAACCAACCTCGGTCAAGAACGAGAACGGCTGATGTTGCCGCTTGCCCGACGCCTGGCCCGTCGCCAGATCACGGGGCGCGATCGCCGACATCTCGAAATCGAGCAGCCGGATCTTGCCTTCCACGCCTTTGCGATAGGCTTCGCCCTTGATCTGACCCTGCTTTGCGCCCTTGACCGCCATGTAGGCCTCAAGATGCGTCTTCGATGTTTCCTTTTGGATTGCCATGACCTGTTCCTCCTCTCCGTGTCCGTGAACGCCGCGAGAACTGTCGAATCGTATTCCCTGCCAGGGTGCGCCAACAGTAAAACGCTCAGTTGCAAATTGCAGCGAGCCCGATCACAGGCGATGCGTAACTTTTGTGTACATCGCCTGTGTTGAGCAATCGCTCACTTCGCGGGAGCCGGCAGCTCCGCGACCAGCCGAAGTGACATGCTCAGCTCGTCCAGCTGGAAGTGCGGGCGCAGGAAAGCCACTGCCCGATACGCGCCCGGCTTCCCCGCGACGTCGACGACTTCGATCCGCGCCTCCCGGAGGGGCCGCTTCGCCTTCACCTCGAACGGCACGCCATCGTTCGCGACCACGTACTGCCCGATCCAGTCGTTCAGGAACTTCTCCACCTCGCCGCGTGAGGCAAAGCCGCCGATCTTGTCGCGCATCATCGCCTTGAGGTAGTGCGCAAACCGCGAGACGGCAAAGATGTACGGCAGCTGCGCCGAGATACGCGAGTTGGCCGTGGCTGCGTCCGAATCGTAGATCTTCGGCTTCTGGCACGACTGGACGCTGAAGAAAGCGGCGTAGTCCGTTCCCTTGCAGTGAACCAACGGAGCGAACCCGAGATCGGCCAGCTCTTTCTCGCGACGGTCGGAGATCGGGGTCTCCGTCGGGCACTTCATCGCGATGTCGCCGGACTCGGTGCGGAAGTTGTGCACCGGGAGGCCCGCAACCAGACCACCGCTCTCCACGCCCCGGATCGTCGCGCACCATCCATACGTGGCGAACGACTGCGTGACACGGGACGCCAATGCCCAGGCGGCATTGCCCCACAAGTACTTGGAGTGATCCGTCCCGTCGACCGCTTCTTCATAGTTGAAGTCTTCCACGGGCACGGTCTCGGCTCCGTACGGCTGCCGCATCAGGATGTGCGGGAGCGCGAGGGCGACGTACCGCGAATCGTCGCTTTGCCGGAAGCCCTTCCATTTCGCGTACTCGGTCGTGTCGAAGACCTTGCCCAGGTCTCGCGGCGCGTCCAACTGCGTCAGACTATCGAGATTGAACATGTCGGGCGACGAACCGGCGATGAACGGTGCATGTGAGCCCGCCGCGACCTGCGCGATCTTCTCCAACAGCTCGATGTCCTGGCCCGACTTACCGAACTCGTAGTCGCCAACGATCGCGCCAAAGGGCGAGCCGCCGAAGACGCCGAACTCTTCTTCATAGACCTTCTTGAACAGCGCGCTCTGATCGAACTCGGGCGCCTTCTGGAGATCCTTGAGCAACTCCTTCTTGTTGACATTCAAGACTTTGATCTTGAGCTGCTCGCTCGTCTCGCTGCTGTCGAGGAGGAACTTCAGACCACGCCACGTCCCCTCGAGCTTCTGAAAGTCGGGATGGTGCATCACTTCGTTCAACTGCGTCGACACGAGCTGGTCGAGCTGCGCGATGCGCGCGTTGATCATCGCTTCCGTGTCGGCACCGATCGTCACTGTGCCTTTCAGAACCTCGTTCACGAAGTTCTTGACGAGCTCCTTGCCGCGCTCTTTGGTCGCCGCGTCCCGGCCTAAACGGCCTTCGTCGACGATCTTGTCGAGCAGGCTGAGCTCCGCACCCGGCGCGTAGCTGCTCTGCTGTTGCTGCATCTGTGCTTCAGACATCGGGACCTCCCTTCGGAATCGCGATTTCGGACTCTAGCTTTTTCATCGCGCCCGCGTCGTTGAGCGTGCTCTGCAGGATCTCGTCGAGCTTCTCGTTGCCCTGAAGGTTGCCGCGGAGATCGGCGAGCTTGGTGCGGAGCTCGAGCAGCTCGCGGAGCGGCTTCACCTGCTGCGCGACGCGCTCGGGGGCAAAGTCGTCCAGACTTTCAAAGCTCAGATCGACGCCGATCTTGGTGTTCGAGTCCGGCGCAAGCTTGTTCTCGACGGAGAACGCGACGCGCGGCCGCATGCTCTTCAGCACCGTGTCGAAGTTGTCCGGCGTCACTTCGACGAACTTGCGCTCCTTGAGCCGCGGCAACGCCTCCGTCGGCTGACCACTCAGATCAGCGAGGACTCCCATCACGAACGGAAGCTGTTTGGTCTCGATCGCACCGCCGGTCTCGACGTCGTAACTGATGTTGACGCGCGGTGGCCGGACGCGTTCGAGCTTCTTTTGAGTGCCCTCGCGTGGCATGGTGTGCTCCAGTCTAAAGAAAAAGTTGCGCAGGCGCGCGCCGTGAGGGTAATCACGCGTGCTCTGCGAATCGTGCCGTCGTGCGTCCGCGCGAGGGGTCATCACTCGCTGTCCCGTGAATCGCCTAACGGCGACCAGCCCCACCGATCGTGTTCGACGCGACGGCGTCGATTTTAGCGCGGCCTATCATGCATGGTGCGGCATCTGCCGTCAAGGTGACTTGACGAATGGCAAGTCGTTGCCTTTGCAGCACGTGTGCAACACTTTCCTCAGTCCGCACGCTCTACCGGAGCGCTGCCCCTCGCCCGTTCACGCACGCCAAGCGTCTCACGCATCGCCGTCGCGTCCGGCAGCCGGAACTCGTCGATCTCCACCAAACCCGCGTCCACGAGCTGGCGGATCATCCTCGCGAACGTCTCCTCGGGCGCATCGTCCGGAACGGCGTGCGTGTCACGAAGATATTGCAAATGTTCACGCCCGGTCATCCGGCCGTCGCACCATTGGAGAAGTGTCGCATACCACGATGGACACGTGGCTTCTACGGCAAAGGGCGACAGCGTCACCAGGGTGCACTCCTCGGTCGACCACTGCCCCTCAGTCAGGCGCGATCGCGACCGGAGCTCGGTACGGGGCAGAGTGCGCGGACGCATCGACAGCAGTCGCAGCTCGTCCTCGGCAGTCCACGTCGAAGAAGCGACCTGCCATCGCATCATCCATTGCAGATCACCACCGGTGGTGAGAGGGGATTGCACGCGCCGGGTCGTTATGACCGAACGTGGTCCCGATCGGCGCTGTAACAGGACAGCCACGAGCACCAGGGAATCGATCTCGCGCCCTAGGAACACGTCGCGCCACTGCTCCAGGTCGGCGAAAGCGGATCGCCCCTCCTTGGCCTGATCCAGGAGGAAGTGCAACGGATCGAGCGTCGCCCCTTGGGCCACGACGACATCGAACTCCTCCGCCGCGTCACCGAGCATCTCGCGCACGTGTGCCTCGACGGAGACCGACTTTCGAGTCGACATCATGCAGTCGATGAAGAACTGCCCGCCGGGTCGGAGATAGTTAGGCAGCTCCCTGATCACACGGCGAGTGACCTGCTCGCCGTCCTCACCGCCATCGCGAAAGACCATGTCCGTCTTCAGCGAGGGAATGTATGGCGGATGAGCAACGATGAGATCGAACGTCTGACCTGCGACCGGGTCGTACAAATCACCCTGGAGCGCCGTGAAATTCGTGACGCCGTTGAGCGCGGCGTTGAACGAGGCGAAGCGCGTCGAGCGTTCCGTGATATCGATGGCTGTTGCATGGCCTGCGAAGCGACGCGCGGCGACCAGTGAAGCCGCCGCGCTGCCGCCGCACACCTCGAGAAAACTCTCACAGCGCTCGCGCGGCAAGAGTCGCAGAAATCCGCGCGTCTGGGGCAGGATCGGACTGAAGACGATGTCACCAGGTGCCTGCGTTCTGATCGTCGTATGAAGCCGAGTCACGCGATCAGACGCGACGTATAGATCCTCGATTGGGTAGATCGATATCGTCGCCGACACCATCTCCGCCGCGTTCGGCGCGGGATGAAGCAGTTCGAGAGCGAGCAGCGCCTCGAGGTGCGCGGGGAGAATCAGATCGCGCAGCGCATTCGCGCTGACGGAGTCACCATCGAAGAAGAGGCGAACGAAAAGCGACTGTGCGTCGACGATGGCCTCGAATGACTTGCGCGTGTTGCTCGGCCACAGCTCGAATACCGAGGCGACGCCCGCGCGCTCACAGAGTTGAGCCTCCGTATAACCTGCGTGTTCGAACACCTCCCTGAGGCGCGCAAAATCCTCACGCGATCCGAGTCGGAACGGGCTGACCGTCCAGTTCGCCTCTGCCACCTTAGGCATCCCGCGATCCCCATGGCGCGAGTGGTGCCAGCGGCGCCGCGATCGACTGCAGACGCGCCAGCCGAACCACATCGTCGTCCTTCTTCGACACGAGCGGCATTATCCCTCGATCGAGAATCGCCTCGATGCTTCGCTCGAAGAGCAGCACTTCGGCGCACGGCGTCGAGACGAACTCGCCGTCGTGCCGGGAGAGATGTTGAGGCAGGTCCTCGATGTCGCGAGCGTGGTTCGCGAAGGAGTCATTTCGTTGGAGTGCATCCGCGGCGAGGAGCGCCGCGCCGAAAGAACCGCTGAGCCAACAGAGCTCGACGTCGTCGGATGCGATCTCCTCGAATCGCACAACCTCGCAGGGGTCGGCTTCTGCTCCATAGGGGAGGCGAGCAAGGAGACGCGGCGCCGTGAGACCGATGTAACGGGCAACATCGGAGTGACGCAGATTCGCCCAGAGCATGGACGATTCCCTCCAGGTATCCGGCTCTGGAAGGGCCGACGAAGTGTCCGCGCCCAAGAGCCTAGGTGATGCTCCCGCGAGAAGCGTCGCGCCGAGACGAGCGCTCACACGACCCAGAAGTTCGAGGAGTCGAAGATCTTCCGGAGTGTCGTCAAACTCATGGGGGAACACGACCACGCTCCATCCGGAGCTCGCCGAGTCCCCGCCTGAAGCCATGATGAGCGTCTGGATCAGCTGTGCGCCGAGCGTTTGGTCCGCAGGCGCCTCCACCAGATCGGCGGCGGACACATCCAGCATCCAGACTTGCAGCTCGGAATCGGTGTCGAGTCGGCGCGTCAAAAAATCGACTCCGCGCCACAGTCTTTCGATTCTGCGGTAATCGGGGTGATGAATCACCTCACGCAAGGCGGCTGCGACCACTGCATCGCCCTGAACCGCCACAGTTCGTTCCGCGGCGCTCGGCGCGGCAACGAGATGCGGTGACACCGCGCGACGCACGAATTCATCGAGCGAATCAGCGGCTTCGTTCGAGGCCGCGCCACCAATCGCGCCTAATGAGACTCCGGGAGGGGGCATCGGCGTGTCGGCGAGGATGGCGTCGAGCACACCACCGAGAGGCGTAGGCGACGAGAGGCGAACAGTTGCATTCGCGTTCACCGCGGCCGACCGAAGCTCTCGAAAAACGGGCAGACGAGTATAGAGCGCGTCTGGATGGAACTCTTCGAGCGAGGAGAAATCGGTCGCGACCTGTCGGCCTGATGACAAAGGGACGGTCACACTCGGGCGAAATGAGGCGATCGCATCGTCGATCGAGTCTCGATCGACGCGAACGGGACGTCGTGTGCCAAGCGTGGCGCCTCGCGCACGGGTGCCAGAGAACTCGCCCATCACGAGGATCCGATGCGGAGCTCCCGATATTCGCTCTCGTGGCTGGCGGGGAGATTCGCCGGCATTGACATCCAACTGAATGTGCACGTGATCGCTGGACATACCATCGATCCTGAGCCGGGTTGAAGCAGCTTGCTTAGTTTCGCCCTACGATAGCATTTGTGACGCAGCGGCGCACGCGCGTGCAGGCCTACTGCTACTACTCGATGACAAGGCGCGCACGCAGAAACCGTGTCCACACCTGTTCCACGATCTCGACCAGCTCCTCGCGCGACGGTGTCATCGGCGCCACGCGAAGCTCGCCGCTCCTGATCGCCTGCTCGATATAGTCGACCATCGTGGCCAGATCACGAGTCCCGTCTGTCTTCCGCAAAACCATCCGGTCGAAGTCGGACAATTTGATGTTCTTGTGAGCCAGGGAGGTTACAAAATGCTCATGAGTTGCCTGGACTCTCGCGAACGCGCTGACGTCCGGTCGCTCCGGTAGATGGGTGACGCCGCTCGGGCGACGAAGATGGAGATCCAGCATTCGCGCCGTCGCGGCGTGCAGGATGACATCCGCCAAGGCATCGGCTGTACATACCGCCTCGCCGTGCTTCGATAATCGGGCGTTCACGGCCTCGAGCAGCTCCGCGAAATCGAGCACGTGCGGCCATTCGCCCGCCAAGACGTGAAACATCGCGCGGACCGTCGGATGATTCGTCGTGGCAGTCGAGCCGTCGAGCGTGCGGAAGACCTCAGTCGCACTTCCATCCGCTGAAGGCTGGGGATAGCAGAGACAAGAGACGAACATCGCCGAGACAGCCGCCGGTAGTGGCTCTTCGCTGACCTTCAATTCTGCACGGCAGAGGATCGACCGGCGAAAGCTTCTGTTGCGCACGAAGTCGAGATACTGCTCCTTCGCGATTCGCTCGTCCGTCCAGGAATCAAGTTGACGATCGATCTCGCTCGTCAACTCCGCGTCCTTCGCCGTCGGCTGCGCCTCAGCGACGTACTGAAGTCCCACCGCCGCGGCCTCGGCGGCGAACTGCTCGAAGTATCGCGGTTGATTGACCTGCTCGAATTCCTCGTGGAAGACATACGTGTCGGTCGCCGTCGCGAGTGTCTCTGCTTCGAATTGCAGTGCGCCAGCATACGCCTCGTCGAATGGGCCGGCCGCCCTCGAGAGGAATGCCACGAACTCTCGCGCTCGCGCGATCCGCTCCGCTGGGGGCAGCGCGGGTTGGTCGTGGCGCAGCACCATCTCGCGCACCGCGCCGCGAAAGTGCCAGCCGGGATACGTGTTGTAGCTGACGTACGCCAACCCGTTAGGCGCGAGGTTGCGTGCACAGACGCTCAGCAGCGCCTGCTGAACTTCGGCCGGCACCCACGAGTACACCCCGTGCGCAAGGATGTAATCGAAAACACCAAACGAGTCGTCGACATCCGAAACGCTCATCGCCTCGAAGCGCACTCGCTCGAGGCCGACCGCGCGCGCCAGGTCCCTCGCGGTCTCGATGTGCCGCGACGATAGATCGATGCCTACGAACGTCCCGTGCGGCAGCGATGTCGCGATCGCCAGGAGATTGCCGCCGGTGGAACAGCCAATCTCGAGAACCCGTGCCCGCTCTACGTCCGGCGGCGTGAGTCCTCGTAGATGAGCTGCCGTCGCCAACACGTCCGGATGAGTGGCGCCTATCGCGTCCGCATGATACGGGACGGCATCGTAACTCGCTCGCAGCGCCGATGACTGGTCGATGGTGACGGACACGGGACGCTTACTCGTATGAGTTTCCGCGGAGCCGCCAACCTTGCGCACGTGAGGGCGGGACGCAAGCACAAAAGAGTTTCCCTCTTATTCACTTGCATTCTTTACTTGTCGCACCCCAACGGTACTTTTCGCGCCATGCGGCAGATGCAGCCCGTGCTCTGGACCAAGGGCGTCCTGCTCAGTCCACAGCACTTCCAGACGCAGGATCGCTTCCTCGAGGACCTGCTCGAGTTCCAGCTCTCGACACTGGCGTTCTGCCCGTGGGGATTTCGGAGTTTGGAAATCGATCGCGAGGCACTCGCGGGAGGTACATTCGCGCTTGCTTCCGCCGCTGGAATCTTTCCCGACGGCCTGTTGTTCGACATGCCGGGTGCCGATCCGACGCCGGCGCCGAAAGGACTGGAGGGGGCATTCGCGCCGGAACAGGAGCACCTCGACGTCTATCTCGCGATTCCCGAATATCGTTACGGTGGCCACAATGTCTCAGCGGCGCAGCGTGATCGGGACACCCGCTATAGAGCCGAGGAGCTCTTACGGCGCGATGAGACGACGGGCCGGTCCGAACGACCCATTCAGGTCGCGCGCAAGAATTTTCGAATCGCCTTCGAGGGGGAATCCGTTGACGGGAGCAGCGTGCTGCGCGTCGCGCGACTGACCCGTTCCGCCGGCGGCGACTATCTGCTCGACACGCAGTTCATTCCACCCCTCATCGACATTTCGGCGAGCGACTACGTAATGGCGATCGCACGCCGGCTGGTGGAGATACTGTCTTCCAAGAGCAGCCAGCTCGCGGGCATGCGCCGCCAGAAAAACCAGAGTCTCGCTGACTTTGGGATTGCCGATGTCGCGAGTTTCTGGTTGCTGTACACGATCAACAGCTTTCTGCCGGCGTTTCGACATGTGTACGAGACGAGACGCGGGCATCCCGTGATTCTATACGAGACGATGTTGGAGTTGGCCGGCGCGCTGACCACATTCTCCATGCGAGTGCATCCGCGCGATCTGCCCGCATACGAGCACGACGAGCTCGCGGGTTGCATCACGAAACTCGACGCCCAGCTCCGCGAGCTCCTCGAAACAGTGGTGCCGGCGACGACCGTGTCCATACCGCTGCGCCTCGTTCAGCCGTCGGTCTACGCCGCCGCACTCGATCAGGACAAGTACCTCGCCGCTCCTCAGATCTTCCTCGCGCTCTCGGCGAGTGGCCGGGCGAATGAGCTCGTGCAGCGCGTACCCCAACTTCTCAAGGTGAGCGCCGCCGCACAACTCGATCACCTCATTCGTCAGGCGCTCTCGGGTTTAGTCCTCACCTATGTTCCGAATCCGCCCAGCAGCGTGCC
>DATEHJ010000461.1:0-3444 GCA_035279645.1 Gemmatimonadaceae bacterium | reverse complement strand
GCGCAAATACCCGCCTAACGCGCCAAGGGCTGGACTGAGGAGGAAGAAGAAGAGATGCGTCGTCGGCGACGACGGGTCCACGCCCTTCGCCATGCCGTACACACCGAACGCGACGCAAGCCCACGCCGAGAGGGCTCCATTCACGATCCACCCTCGTTTGGCAATGAGGGCGGCGAGGTATCCGCCGAAAATGCTGCAGATTGCGCCGAGGAGGAACCCAGCGATGTACAGCGATGGCGTGTGCTGCATGGTGTCCATCAGTGCGCGCGCCTGCTGTTCCTTCGGCACAGCGATGAGGTTGCTGTTCATCGCGGCGACGATCGCAATGGGAAATGCCAAGATGTTCGTGGCGACGATGTCTGCGACGCCACCCACGAAGATGCCTATCAGCGAGAGATGTTTCATAGTGATTTCGATGGCAGGGAAATCAGGACTCGCACGAGCCGGTCGGCTTCCAGTCTGACGGTGTCGCCCAAGCGTTCGAGCTGTCGTGGACGACGATGAACAGCGCGCGCCGGCGCGTCTTCCCGTTGTTCGAGAGCCGCATCGGCGTTCCCGCGGCCGGCCCGACGAGATTCTGGCCTGCCTGCCCCCGCGCGGCGCCGGCGGGAGTCTCGAGGCACTGCTCGCCCTCCAGGATGTACCAGGCTTCGGGCCCATTGTGCGTGTGCACTATCGTGTGCTTCTGCGGCGGCATGATCACGTAGTACAACTCGACCTGATAATTGCTCGCTTTCGGCATCGGCAGCGGCCCGATCGACGCCACGTGCGTCCCACCTAACGATGTATCGCCTTTCGTCCCGAGCGACGAAAGCCAGATCCGACCGTCTGCCGATACGACTGCATCTCCCTCATGTTTGGCGGTGTTCGCCTTGGCGGGGCTCGAGAAGGACGTCAGGTGCCAGTACACCGGGCCGTCGGGCAGCCTCGTGACGACAGGCCGAGCGAGGAGCTGGCAACCGGCGGACTGGTTGGACGCGAGTCCCTCCGGTTGGCATGCGAACAAACGGTGATCGTGTACCGCGGCCTGCTGCTGCTGCTGCTGCGCGACTGCCACTCGCGCGCCTAACGCGAACAGCGTGACCGCCGGGAGAAGTGAGCGCATACGTCAGCGGCCCACGGCGACTGCTGCCGGCCTCGACGTCGCAGGAATTGCCGGAGCAGCGATTTCGTTAGGCTCGACGATCGCGCCGCGCGCGCGCCAAAAGATCCACGCCGTGGCAACGATCGCAAGCGCGACCGCGGCGCCGAACTCGCTGGTGAGCCAGCGCGTCGGGCCGGTGTCCACCGTCACGCGATCGAAGAACGCCTGGATGAACAAGTTGTGCGAGGCGTGCAGAATCGCCGCGGGCCAGACGCTTCCCGAACGCAATCGGAGCCACGCGAAGGGCACGCCGAGCGCCACGACCATCACGACGAAGCAGAGGACGGAATACCAGGCGGGAGTGCCGCCGTTGTAGTCGGCGCCGATGATGAGCGGCACGTGCCACCCAGCCCAAATCGCGCCGCTCAGGAGCGAGAGTCGCCCGAACGACATCGTCTTCGCGAGCGTCGGCACAAGGAAGCCGCGCCAGCCGAGCTCCTCGCCGGTCGCGGAGAGCACACTCCCGAACATGTTGACAACGAGGAAGCTGACGATGGGCGTGTGAAAGCGCGACAAGTCGAGGCCGCCGAGCTTCGTGAGCCACACGAATCCATAGGCGACGAGCGCGTAGCCTAACGGGAGAACATAGGCGAGCGCCGCCCAGCGGGTCGTATCGCGATTCCACCCCCAGCCTTCGCCGCGCAGGTTGCGCTGGAAGATGAGCCGGGTGAGGAGCGCGCTCACCCCCGGAGACCACATGAGCGCGAACACGTAGAGCCCACCGTGCGCCCCAAGGCTCCCCGCGTTTATGATCAGCGCCCACCAGATTGCGCTGATGCCAAACGTTAGGCCGAGGAAGGTACCGAGCTGTCGGCGCGTATCGGCATGAGACGTCGTCATGGTCTCTCCGACGAAATTGTCATCTTGAATCCGTCCGGGTCGCGGAGACGCATCATCCGCGTGCCCCACCGCGTGTCGGTCGGCTCGGCGTCGAGCGTGCCACCGCGGTCCTTCACGCGCTGCGCGAGCTCGTCGATGCTCTGCGCCGTCGTGATCATGAACGAAAAGCCTTCGCCCTTGACGCGATTCATTCCCTTGGCGCCGTCGTCCTGATTGATCAGGACGGCAACGGAGCCGGCCTTGAGCGAAACGCCGGCTGGCTTCCCGTCGCGCTCATACTCGCGCTCGACGGTGAAGCCGACGACGTCGCGATACCACTTGAGACTTTGCTGAAGATCCTTGACCGTCAGCGAGATCGACAACGCGCGGCCGCGGAGAGACTCCGGTTGAGCGCGATCCCGATAACTGCCTGCCTCAATGCTCATTGGATGCCTGCCTCAGCGTAAAGAGGGTGATCTCTGGACGCACGAGAAACCGCGCCCGAATAAGGTGTCCCACGCCACGGCTGATGTACAGCGTGCGCCCGGCGTCGACTGTGACGGCGCCCGACACGTAGCGCCGGTTGCGCACGGGAAGGAGCGGCGGCGGCAGGAAAGGCGGCTTGCACTGGCCACCGTGCGTGTGTCCGGCGAGCATCCAACCGCGAAAGCCCGGCCAACCCAGTTCGTCGGCAGCGTCGGGGTTGTGCACGAGTGCGATGGCCGCGTCGCCCGTTCGCGCCGCGAGCGCCCGAGCCGGATCGCCGCGGTGGGCCCAGAGATCGTCGACGCCGACGATATCGAGTCCTCCGACATTCGCGGTCTCGTTTCGGAGAATACGCATCCCCGCCCGCTCGACCTCGACGACGACTTTCGCCGCGACCGCGGGATCATTCCAACCGCGGCCGTAGTCGTGGTTGCCGAGTATGCCTAACGTTGCAAGCCTGCCCGTCGGTAGATGAGCCAACACCGCACGCAGTTGGGCGTACTGCGCCTCGCGGCGCGCCGCGCGATACGTCAAGAAGTCGCCGGTGAAGACGACAATCTCCGGCTGCAGCGCGCGGACGCGGTGAAGCGAGTGGACGATGTAGTCGTCGCTCACGAGCGGACCGATGTGAATGTCGCTGATGTGCGCGAGCCGCGCGCCGGCGAGGTTCGTCGGCAGATTCTCGACCGGCAGATCGCGCTCGACCATCTCGAGCCAGTGCGGCTCGATCCCGATCGCGTAGCCGACGCAGCCGACAGCCGATGCCGCGACTGCACCCAGACCACGCTCAAGAAATACTCGGCGATTCACGTCAGCTTCTTACCAGTAAGACTGAGACTCGTGCTATGTGACGTGAGATCCTGCTTTGTCGAAGCGCTTCACGCGCATCTCACCCAGGCTCGGCGAGTCCAGACGCGAGACACGGAGGCTCGAGGCGCGCGACGTGAGACCAAGCCACGGTCTCACGTCTGGCATCGCGAGTCTCCGTGTCTCGA
>DATEHJ010000460.1:0-12333 GCA_035279645.1 Gemmatimonadaceae bacterium | reverse complement strand
AACGTCGACGCCGAGCTCACCCTCGGCAAACTCACGCTCCATGTTCCGCAAGACATCGGGGTGCGTGTCGAGACGCAGATATTCCTGGCGTCATTCGATCACCAGGGGCTGCAGAAGCGCGGCGACGCCTACTTCAGCGAGAACTGGGACAAGGCCAAATACCATCTTCGCCTCCGCGCTGGCACGACCTTCGGCGGCATCGAGCTGAATCGCGCCGACGATTGACCGTTCCTCAGGGCGTCGCGCGAAAGACAACCGCGCTTCCCCTCGTTAGGCTCAGCTCGCGCGCCGCGCTCCCATCGCGAACGGCAACCTCGATGAATCCCGACGATCCGACGAGCGCGAGGGGACTGCCCGTCACCACATCGCCATACGTCTTCCTTACCGCCAGCGCGACTCCCGCCACCTCCACAACTCCCGCGCGAAGCCCAATAAGGTTCGTGATCGCGTTGCCGAACCGGTCGATGCTGATCACGACTCCCGCGAGTACGCCGTCGCCAATGCGTCGCGGTTCCGGGGTGCGGCGGATTACGGGCCGGGACATTACCGCTCCGAGTGCATCGAGCGGCTTGCCTAACGCGAGAGCCGCTGCCGCCGGCGCGAATACGTCGCGGCCGTGAAAAGTCGTCGAAGCATTCGGAGGCGTCTCGAGCTCGACGGCACATGAGCCAGCGACGAGCAGTGCCGGCGAAAGAACGCCATTGTCTGGTCCAACGAGCAGCCGCTCGTCGCTCCGCACCGCGAGCGCGCCTCGCTCGGTGCCGACGCCCGGATCTATAACCACCAAGTGGACCGTCCCCGGTGGGAATCGCCGCCACACTCGGGCCAGCGTTAGGCGGCCGGCCTCGACGTCCTGTGGCTGGATATCGTGCGTGATGTCGACCAGCGTTGCCTCGGGCACTCTCGTGAGCAGCACGCCCTTCATCTCGCCCACGTAGCCGTCGGCGGTTCCGAAGTCCGTGAGCAGCGTGATCACGGGACGCATATCACAACGATTTGCGCTTCCAGCGGCCCAATCGCCAGAGTCCAATCATGCTCAGCGCGCGGCCGATCGCCGTGAGCGAGATTGCCCACCAGATCCCCGCGCTCCCCCATCGCAGAGCCATTACCGGAACGAGAGGGACGCGCGCAGCGGTGAACGCTGACGACGCGATCATGGGCGGAAGCGTCTCGCCCGCTCCGCCGAGCGCTCCCTCGAGTACGATCTCGGCGCAGATGCCGAGCTGGGAGATCGCGGCAATTCTGAGGTATCGCGCGGCCTCGAGGATGACCGCGGGGTCGTCGGTGAACAATCGCGCGAGCTGAGGCGCAAAGAGCAGATCGATGACACACGCGGCGAATCCGAGTACCGAGCAGAGCCCAACCGCGAGCCAGCCAGCGCGCTCGGCGCGCTTCACCTGCCCCGCGCCGAGATTCTGCCCAACGATGGCTGCAGTGGCGGCGCCAAAACCGACGCCGATCATGAATAGCCAACTCTCCACGCGATGGCCGATGCCGAGCGCGGCCAACGCGGGAGTGCCAAAACGCGTCGCCGTTCGCGTGACGACGATGTAAATAATGCTGAACACGATCCCCGTAACCGCGGTCGGCAGACCGACGCGAGATACCGCCGCAATCGACGCCCATTCGACCTTCCGTGCGCGGAGCAATCCACGCCGAGCGGCGAGAATCGCACCCATCGCGAATGCGGCACCGCGGGTGCAGACGTTCGCGATCGCCGCACCGGCGATGCCCAACCTCGGCAGCGGCCCCCAGCCTAACATAAGTGCCGGATCCAGGACGAGCGTCACGCCTACAGACACGATGAGGAGTACGAACGGGGTCCGCGTATCGCCGGCTGCGCGAAATGTCGCGTCGATGGCGAAGAAGCCATAAATGAGCGGAATGCCGACCAGGTACGTGCCGAGATAACGGATGCCGAGCGTCGTGACCGCGGGCGGCGTATGCATCGTCGCGAAGAGTGCACGCAACGCGATGAGTCCGATCACGGTGACGGCGCACCCCATCGCCAGCGTAAACAGCAGCGCGTCTCCGCAAACCTTCGCCGCGACATCAGGCTGTCCCTCACCGTGGCGCCGCGCGGCAACCGCGGTAAGGCCGACGCCGATCATTTCGGCGAGCGCCACCATCATCCAGATCCAGAAGAGCGAGGTCGAAACGGCCGCTAGACCATCCGCGCCGAGGCGCGTGCCGACCCAGAACGCGTCGACCGAGGCAAAGAGCGTCATCAAAAGCGACGAGGCGACAGCCGGCAGCCCGACGCGCGCGATCGTCTTGCCTAACGAATCGTGAAGGAGGTGCGCCGCCGTGCGGACGTCGGCGACGCCGACTGGTGCGAGACCGTCGCGCGGATCGAGCGGAACGCTCGTCGGCTCGACGACGTCAGGCGACGTCACGAGCGCGCGACGGCCGGAACTGCTTAGTGGGCGCCGGCGTGCACGGCCTCGCGAACGCGCTCAGCGACCCGTATGAGCGCTTTCGCAGCCGACGACGCCGGTTCGGCGACGACGATCGGCTGCCCCTGATCGCCCGCCTCGAGTACTCTCGGATACAGCGGAATCTGGCCGAGCAACGGCAGCTCCAGCGCCGTCGCCAATCGCTCGCCACCGCCCGATCCGAACAACGCCGATGGCTTTCCGCAATGCGGGCATTCGTACCAGCTCATGTTCTCGACGATGCCCAGCACCGGCACATTCACGCGCTGGAACATCTTCGCCCCACGCAACGCGTCCCCCACAGAGACTTCCTGCGGCGTCGTTACGATGATGGCGCCGTTGACGTTCGTGGACTGCACCAGCGAGAGTTGCGCGTCGCCGGTTCCCGGTGGCATGTCCACCACGAAGTAATCGAGCTCACCCCAAGCGACATCGCGCAGAAACTGCCCGATGATCTTCATGATGATCGGACCACGCCAGATCGCCGGCTGCTCCTTCTCGATGAGGAAGCCGAGGCTGATGACTTTCACGCCGTGCGCCATCAGCGGAATGATCTTCTCGTCGATCACGGAGGGCGGAGCATCGACACCCATCATCCTCGGCACGTTAGGACCGTAGATGTCGGCGTCCATCAGGCCGACGCGTGCGCCTTGGCCCGCGAGCGCCACCGCGAGGTTCGTGGCGACCGTCGTCTTTCCAACGCCGCCCTTCCCGCTCGAGACCGCGATGATGGTACCGAGGTTTGGATAGGTTACGGGCGTCGGCGCCGACGGCCGCGGCGCCGCGGCCCGCGTCTCCATCACCGGGAGCGCGCGCTTCGAGGAAGCCGCTGGCCGCGCCGGTGTGTCGCCGGGAGTCGTGGCGTCGCGGACGTCGACACGCACTTCCGTGACACCTTCCACCCGCTCCAACGCCTGGCGGATGTCGCGCGCCAGCGTCGGGTCGTCGGTCGCGGACATGAGCAGCGTTAGGCGTACGCGCCCTTCGGTCGACGTCGCGATGTCGCGCACCTTCTCCGCGGTCAATACATCCGAACCGCTGCGCGGGTCGCGAACACGGGAGAGCGCGGACTCTATGCGTTCCTGAAGAGAAGACATTCTATGAACAACTATTTGGGTATCGGGTAGAAGCTAGTGCTTGGTAACTCAGCGGGCGCAGCCGAGGAACTCTTTCGCCTCGCTGACGACCCTATCACGGATTTCCTCGAGCGAGCCGGCGACGAGCGCCCCCGATGCCTTGACGTGACCGCCGCCACCGAAACGCCGGGCGAATTTATTCACGTCGACATCACCCGTACTGCGAAACGAGATCTTCACCTTGCCGTAGCCAAGATCGCGGAAGAAGATCGCCATGCGCGTTCCCGCGATCGAGCGTGCGTGCTCCACGATGCCGTCCAGATCCTCGGAACGAACACTGTGGCGCTCGAGAGATCCGGCGGCCATCGTCAGCCACGATACGCCGCACCGTTCGTCGACTCCCAGGCTCCCCAGCACCTCGGCAAGGAGGCGAACGCGCCCGGCCGGCGCCGAGGCGTACACACGCTGATACATCTCCTCCGGATCCACGCCGCGCGAAAGCAATTCGCCGGCGATCGCGTGGCTCCTCGGCGTCGTGTTGCTGTAGCGGAAAGCTCCCGTGTCCGTCAGGATCGCGGCATAGAGCGCGCGAGCAATCTGCGGGGTGATTTCGAGCTCGAGCTCGCACGCGAGATCGTACACCAGCTCCCCTGTCGCACACGCAGTCGTATCGGCGAGTACGATGTCCCCAGCCGGGTCATCCGACGCGACGTGATGATCGATGACGATCTTGGGAACCGTTAGGCGCCGTACCGCGTCGGTGAGGCCACCCAACCGCTTCACGTCGCTGATGTCGACGACGACGAGCAGATCGATTCCCGCGAGCGCCGGCACGCCCTTGTCCGTATCGTCGATAACATCGTCGCCCAGCAGGAAATCGAACAACGACGGCCACGGCGTCGGATTGATGATGCGCGATCGCAGTCCGCGCTGCGCGAGGAGACGCGCCAGCGCTGTCTCCGTGCCACAGCCGTCGCCATCGGCGTTCATATGCGTCGATAGCGCCACGCGCCGCCCGGAGACCAGTTCGCGCGCGAGTCGCTGGATGCCGGCGCGGCGCTCTGGCGAAATGCGCAGATAGTCGGTGTGTTGCACGATAGCGAAGCTCCCGGACGCAAAGCGGCGCCCGGTGTTCACCGGGCGCCGCCTGAAGATAACCTCGCTGGCGTCAGTCGGCGGCGGCAGCGGCGTTCATCGAATCGACGTCGGACCCGACCTTCGAGTGCCTCTTGCCGTAGAAGAAGTAGATGACGAGCCCAAGGACCATCCAGACGACGAGCCGAATCCAGGTATCGGTTGGAAGCCCGTACATCATGTAACCACAAATGAGGATTCCGAGAATCGGCACAATGGGCACGAGCGGCGTGCGGAACGGGCGCGGAATGTTCGGCCGCTTGTACCGCAGCACCATCACGCCGAAACAGACGATGACGAAAGCGAGCAGGGTGCCGATCGACACGAGCTCGCCGAGAAGACCAATTGGGAAGAAGCCAGCGACTGCAGCGGCGACAATGCCGGTGACGATCGTCGTCACGTATGGCGTTTGGAACTTGGGGTGCACTTTGCCGAACACGGAAGGCAGCAGTCCGTCACGCGACATCGAGAAGAAGATGCGCGGCTGCCCCATGAGCATCACCAGGACGACCGAAGCAAGCCCCGCGATCGCGCCGATGTTCACGAGCAAGCCGAGCCAGGCCAGCGCCGGCGCTTTCGAGATCGCGACGAAAACCGGCTGCGGCACGTTGAGATCCGTGTAGTGTGCCAGGCCGGTCATCACGAGACCCATCAGGATGTACAGCACCGTACAGATGCCTAACGAAGCGAGGATCCCGATCGGCATGTCTCGCTGCGGATTCTTCGCTTCCTGCGCCGCGGTCGACACGGCGTCGAAGCCGATATAGGCGAAGAAGACAACGCCCGCCGCGCGCACGATGCCGGTCCAACCGAAGTGGCCGAACTCGCCAGTGGTGTTCGCCGGAATGAATGGATGCCAGTTGGCGGTATTCACGAACATGAAGCCGAAGCCGATGACGAGGAACACGATCGCCAGCTTCAGAAACACGATGAAGTTGTTGAAGCGAGCCGACTCCTTGATGCCGATCACGAGCAGCGTCGACATCAGCCCGATGAGAATGATCGCCGGGATGTTGATCACGCCGTGGCTGAGCACGTAGCGACTGGTGTCGCAGACCTGCCCGGCAGACAGGGAAATCGCCTGGTTCGTCGCGGGATCGATGCAGAGCGCTGAGCGCACTAGATTGTGAGTGCCTTCGACGCTCAGCGGTGCCTGGGTATACGCGAGTGGGAGCTTGATGCCGAGCTGCGACAGGAACGAGGCGAAGTAGCCGGCCCAACCGACAGCGACGGTCGCCGCCCCGAAGAGATACTCGAGAATCAGGTCCCAGCCGATGATCCACGCCACGAGTTCACCGAGCGTCGCGTAGCCGTACGTGTAGGCGCTTCCGGCGATTGGGATCATCGCGGCGAACTCGGCATAGCAGAGTCCCGCGAACAGGCAACCAACTCCCGCGAGCACGAATGACAACACCACGCCGGGACCAGCGTACTGTGCGGCAGCAGTACCCGTCAAAACAAAAATGCCGGCACCGATGATTGCACCGATGCCGAGCGTCGTGAGATTGAGGGCGCCGAGTGCGCGCTTGAGGGTATGCTGTCCTTCGGCCGCTGCCTCTTGCTGCAGGTTGGAAATGCTCTTCGTCGACCACAAACCCATGGTGGTTTCTCCAGGGAGAAGCGAAGTCGTCGCGGCGGTCGTGCCGCAGTGTCGGGGAGGAGAGGGAATCGCGCGCACGACAGCATGCGAACGATTCATATCGCAGCGCACGTTCTGTATACAGCGGCGCAACGTGTGAAGTTCGCCGCGCGCCGGCCGTATTGTCAAGGAGAGAACCGCTTAGGACCCTAGGTGCTAGGTGCTAGAAAGAAAACCCCGCGACGTACGCGGGGTTCTCGTTCTCTAGCACCTAGCACCTGGCACCTGGCAGCACCTCACCTAGCACGCACCTTACAGGCTGTAGTTAGGCGCTTCTCTCGTGATCGTGACGTCGTGCGGGTGCGACTCGCGTAAGCCCGCCATCGTTATGCGGACGAACTGCGTCTCCGAGCGCAGCTGGTCGATCGTACCGCAGCCGACGTATCCCATGCCGCTTCGGAGCCCGCCCACCATCTGGAAGAGCACGTCCCCGACCGGGCCCTTGTAGGGCACACGGCCCTCGATACCCTCTGGCACCAGCTTTCTCGGCGAGAGCTCGCCTTCTTGGAAGTAGCGATCGGCGCTGCCGTCTTGCATCGCGGAGAGACTACCCATCCCGCGGACGACTTTGAATCGGCGGCCCTCGAGCAGGAACGCTTCGCCGGGACTCTCTTCCGTACCGCCGAGCATAGAGCCCATCATCACGCTCGACGCGCCCGCCGCCAACGCCTTCACTGCGTCACCGGAGTACTTGATTCCGCCGTCGGCGATGACCGGGATATCGCCAGCTCCTTCTACAGCCTCGAAGATCGCCGTGAGCTGCGGGACGCCAACGCCAGTCACTACGCGCGTCGTGCAGATCGAGCCTGGACCAACGCCGACCTTCACCGCGTCGACGCCACGTTCGACGAGCGCCTCCGCACCCTCACGCGTCGCGACGTTGCCGGCGATGAGTTGCACGTCGGGGAAACGCTGCCGAATGTCACCGGTCGCGACAAGCACCGCTTCGCTGTGTCCGTGTGCCGTGTCGATGACGATCGCATCGACGCCCGCATCGATCAGGGCCTTCGCGCGCACGACGAAATCTCCCGTGCTTCCGATCGCCGCGGCAACGCGCAGGCGACCGTATTGATCCTTGTTCGCGTCGGGATATTGCCGGCGCTTGTGGATGTCCTTCACCGTGATCAGGCCGCGGAGCGTTCCCGTTTCGTCGACGACGGGCAGCTTCTCGATGCGATGCCGCGCCAGAATCTCCTCCGCTTCGTCGAGCGTCGTTCCAACGGGAGCGGTCACGAGCCGATCGCGCGTCATCGCTTCCCGGAGCTGGCGATCGAGATTGCGCTCGAATTGCAGATCGCGATTGGTGATGATGCCGACGAGCTTTCCATCCTCGTCGACGATCGGCACTCCAGAGATGCGGAAGCGGTTCATCAGTGCGTTCGCCTCGCGCACCGAGTCACCCGGGCGAAGGGTGATCGGATTCAAAATCATCCCCGACTCCGATCGCTTTACCCGATCGACTTCGGCAGCCTGGCGATCGATCGACATGTTTTTGTGCAACACACCGATGCCGCCGGCGCGGGCCATCGCGATCGCCATGTCCGATTCGGTGACGGTATCCATCGCGGCGGACACGAGCGGTATGCGCAACTCGATTCCGCGCGTAAATCGTGACGACGTGTCGACATCGCGCGGATGCGTCACGGAATGGCCGGGCACAAGCAGGACGTCGTCGAACGTGAGCGCGACGTCGATTCTTACGCGGGAGCCAGCGTTGCCTTCCGCTGCCTCCTTAAGACGCGAAAGCCCGCTTCCTCGTCGATCGCGAGGCGCGGGCTGAGCCGGAGGTCGAGTTGTGGTCGCCATGGCGAAATGTAGGTGCTGAGAGTGACGAGGTACAGTGCTCGGTGTCACGTCAACACATAGTGCCCCGACTGCCTACTTCATCAGCGCCCGATGACGCGCAGTCGGCGCCGAATCCGCCGGGGAAGAAAGAACGCGGCTGCGGCCAACGCGCCCTTCAGATTCAGATCGCCGAGATCCTCGGCGTCGCCATTCCAGTGATCGAGGAGCACCACGCGCCCCGCATTCGAGATCAACCGTTGAAGCGCGAGTACGAGGATATAGACGTCGTCGACCTCGCCGATGAACGGAATGAAATCGGGAATGAGATCGATCGGCGCGATGATGTACGCGACTGCTCCGAACACCAACAGCTTGTCGAGCATCGCGACTCGTGGGTCGCGAATCAGTCCGAAAAGCAGGCGCACGAAACTCGGGAGTTGCCGGATGTAGTGGAGTACCGTTCGCTTCGCGCCTCGGCGTGGCGCACGCGCTCCGCCGTCCGAACCAGCTTCGCGCGTCGAGTGCTCCGCTGTTCTACGATGTGTCGCAGTAGCCATTACAGCTTCTCCTCCCCGCTTCCGGGAACCTTCGTGTCGCGCGCCGGCGATGACGCCTCCGGTGCCGCCGTTTCAGCTGGCGTCGTCGATGTTGATGGTGTGCCCGTGCTACTCGTCGACGTACGCGTCGCACTGACGATGTCATTCGCTACAGAGCGACCGGCCGCAAGCGCACCATTCAGCACACTCGACGCACGGTTCATGAGACTCATCGCCTCGGCAATCGTTGACGCCGAAACCTTGCCCGCGCGCAGTCGATCCTCGACAGCCTCCGTAAAGCGCGTGAACGCGCTCGCGGTGGAAGCCTGTCGCTCTGCGTACCGGGACTCCAAAAACTCGACATAGTCCAGAATCTGATAACCACGTTCATCAGGGAGAGACTCGAGCTTTCGAACTATTCGATCGCGAAGGTGCTCGTTCATGGACGGCGGTCCTCTCAAAAGTTCATGCAACCCGTGGGGCCGCACCAACCATCAAGGGTGCGAGCTTCATGCCGAAAATCAAAAGTCGTCGCACAAGAGGCGCGACGACTCCCTCACAACCTGCTTCCATGCCGTTGCGCGGCCGACGACAGCTCAACCGCGCCAGCGCGATCGGTGGCCCCGCGCATCGATATGCACATACGGCGTACGGTAGCGATCGCTGGTGTAGACACCAAGTCCGCCAACGAGGTCGGGGTGCTCCTCCTCCACTGAATCGACCGCGCTCGTCACGATCCGGCTGTCCGAGCGCGTGATTCGTCCGTCGCCATCTGCGTCGATCACGATGTCGGCCGCGTCGCCGTATTGGTGCCGACTGTCGCGCGCCGCACGTTCCACCTGCGCGTTATGCGCGGGCGTTCTAAAGCCCGAATGGACGTCGAGCGCGACAAGCGAATCGGACGGCACGCCCCGCATTTTCGCGACTTCCGCGACAACCAGCTCGAGCTTGTCGAGCAGGCGAGGATTGAGCGCAATGTACTTCGGCCACACATCGGCCTGCGCGTCGTCATGCGTAACAAAATCGCCGAGCCGGAAGTGTTTGCTCACGTTCAGTTCGAGATCGCTCTCGTGAACCTCGAGGAAGCCCTCGGGCTCGTCATGAGCACCTCCAAAGCGCTCGGCCAGGTAGGTGCCGATGCGATAGCCATTGAGCACGCCAGCTGCTTTCCTCGCGAACGGCACCATGACGGCGAGAGTCGGCTCGGCAACTCGATTTCGGATCACGACGGTCGAATCCTGCGCCGACCGATGCATGAGCATCAACTGATAGAATCCAGGCCGCGGTGGCGCGATGACGGTTGCGCCAGTGAGCGGAGTGGGCTCCGTAGCCACCTCGCTATCCGCGGCAGGTACCCACTGGTACTGCAGTCGCGTTGGATCCTCGGCTACGGCGAGTGGAAACTCGACTCGCTGCCCCGGAAGGGTGAAGCGAACCTTGAGTTCTCGACTCGTTCCGAATGCATCACCAGACGCCCAGGCGGCGGGGCCGACAAACTGGGCAAAAGGAGCGTGAGGCACTTCGGGAGCGCGAACGAACTGCATCGCGCCCAAGGCGGCCGCGCCAAAAAGAGTGCGGGTGGCCCACAGGGCGCGGCGTGCTGCCTTTCGCGAAGACGATGTTGGGGGTGCCGATGACGGCCGCTGTTCGGCCGGCATCAGGATCTCCCCCAACGAGCGCGCCAGCCGCGCACGTCGACGTGGGCGAAAGGACCGTGGTTGCGGGTGCCGCGGTACACGCCCACTCCCCCCGAAAGTTCGGGGTGCTCTTTCTCGACCTGTTCGACCGCGCGCAGAATGACCTTCGCGTCTCGAGAATCGACGCGGCCGTCGTGATTGAGATCGGCCATTCGACCAGTGCCGTTGTCGACGAAGACATCTGCGGCGTCACCGTACATGTGACGACTCAGCTCGGCTCGCCCGCCGATGCGGCCACCGTTCCTGTTGTACCACGGAGTCCGGAAGCCGCTCATGACAACCAAGCGCTGGACGCGGACCCCACTCTCCTGGAGACGAGCGATCACGAGCTCCAGCTTGTCGACGAGGTCTTCGTTGAGCACGAGGTACTTGGGCCAGACGTCCCGCTGATCGTGTGTCAGGAAATCAGAAAGTTTGAAATGCTCCGAGATCTGCATGCCCTGGTTCTCGGGCGTGACTTCGATGAAGCCGTCAGGATTTTCGTACGCGTCTGTCGTGAGGCGGCCCCGCTCACTCGGCCAGAAGCCGATGCGGTAACCTCCCACTCGACCCTTCTGCTTGTCCGTGAATGGTCGAAGCGCTATGAACGTGAAGGGGTGCGTGAGGATGCTATCGGGCAACGAGTAGAGGCCAGGTCGCTCAACTGCCGAGTCACCAAAAAAGCGGGCAAAGAGTGGCAGCGCTAGGGTGGCGCGGGCCCGCGTGACCAGCCGCATGAGCAGCTTGCCGCTTCTCCCACGAAGCGAGTCGTCGACGAGCCGGAGGTTCTCTTTTCTGGAGGCGGAGGCGGCGGTGAGAACCGAGTCGGGACCGATTCTACCCGACGCCGCGGGAGCCGCGTACGCCAACGTCGGCGCGCTCGCCGCGCCAATCACGATGCCAGCCCAAAGCAGTGTGAGAACGACGCGCTTGGCGCCGGTCCGTTGGGGAACCGTCATTCTACAACGAGCCTCCTGTTGGCTTGACGACTGGCGACACGGTGGGGATAGCCGCCAACGTAAATTATTCTAAGCCGATGAGTTAGGAAACCTCTGCGACTTGAGACACACTTGCTCGGTGCCCCGCGACGACCAATCGTGCACCTGCTTGCCGCCACGGAAGTTAAGCAGCTTCGCTTCTGAGTATTAGACGTTCGAGCCTGGAAAAACGTTGCTTCCCTGACCGATCGGACAGTCGGGCTGCGCGTGATCAGTATATGTAGACCGGCGTACCGACGGGAACGATGTTAAAGAGCGTTTCGATGTCTTCGTTCCTGAGCCGAACGCAACCGTGGCTGACCGATCGGCCAATCGAGTTTGGGTCGTCCGTGCCGTGCAGGGCATAGCCGTCGCCGAGGTTCAAGCGAAAGGTGCCGAGGACGCCTTTGTATTTTCGTTGGCGAGTGCCGTAGGGCGGGATGATGATGTTGCCGTTCGCGACGATCTCCTTCCCCTCGGCCGCCTCGAGAGCCTGTGAACGACCGTCGGCATAGCGTCTGACCACGTCGCTACCATCGACCGCGATCTGGCTCCCGTCGGCCGTTGGAATGCTTTGGCCGCGGGTCAGGTGCACGAGACCGAGGCCACGCTTCTGCGCCTGCTCCACGAAGTGCCAGTCCGGGGGAACCCATTCTGGCTCGGATTCCTTTGAGTCCACGACGAGGCGCCCTCGCGGCGTCTCGAAGCGCCAATGGCTCCCGCCGCCGGACTTTTCCAGGATCTTGCCGCTGCCGGTCGCCACTTGGGTAGTGAAAATCGTGGAGTCCGCCAGCTTGTACCACAAGCGGTGATCCGCGATGGAGACGACAACGTACGGCTTGTCGCGAGTCGGTGCGTCGGGGCTGCTCGCGAGGGTCTTGTTCAGGCTGTCGCTGGACTCGACGATCTCTCGTCGGATTTGATCGAGCAGTCCGGTGTTGTGGTTGTAGACGATGCGGCTGATGTCGCGGCGGTAGCGCACATCGAGGGTGTTCGCGAACAGCATCGTGGTCGCCACGGTCACGAAGGTGAGCGTCGCGATGAAGATCCAGGCGATCCTGCCGCCGCTGCGAAC
>DATEHJ010000459.1:0-16628 GCA_035279645.1 Gemmatimonadaceae bacterium | reverse complement strand
ACCCCAGCAATCCAGCCGGTTCGTCCGCGGCCTTCGCCGAGCGGCGTCAATCCGCATGGTCGGACTCCGAGCTCGTTGCGAGAATTCTCGACGGCGTTGCCGATGGCATCGCTGCGCACGATGCGTCCGGTCAGCTTTTGTTCATCAATGATGCCGGCGCGCGAATGTGCGGCTATGACTGCGCGACCTCGGCGCTGACGGCACCTCCGAACGATTTTCTGTCGCGCGTTCAAGCGTTCGACGACGCGGGATCCATGCTGTCCGAGTCCGATCTTCCGGGGCCAATCGCCGCGCGCGGTTCCGCCGTGCCAGAGCGAATTGTGCGATTGGTGATCCGAGGCGACGGCCGCGAACGCTGGCTCTCCGTGAAAGCGACTCCGATCCTCGATCGGCGGGGCGCGGTGCGAATGTCGATCACGATCTTCCGCGACGTGTCACGCGAGCGAAACGCCGAGGCCGAGCGTGACCGCGCCTTGCGCGAGTTCGACGTCGATCGGGCGCGGTTCGCCGCGCTCCCCGCGCAGTTCGGCTTGACCTTGGAAGGTCGTTAGGCGCCGCCCCGGCGATTGCTTTTTGTTGTAATGATGACGACGCCGCTCGCTCCGGCGTCCCCGTAAGCGCGCTTCGCGCTCGCGCCCTTCAGGACCTCGATCCGTTCGATCGTCGACGGATCGAGATCGCGCACCGCCGACGGCACGCTGGCGCTATCGCCGCGGGGCAGCACGCGGCCGTCGAGCACATAGAGCACGTCGCGCTGGTGTCCGAGCGCTACGCGCTCGTCTTTGGTCGGCACCACCGCCGGACGTGCTAAATGTTTCGTGCTGCATGCGGCGACGCTCAACGCGAGCAATGCGATGGCAAGACGGGACACCTGCTCCTAGCTCCTTGGGCCTCGGGGCCCCTACATTACCGCGTCATGAGTGCGAAGCGCAATCTGGAATCGATCGTCGCAGCGACCGCGAGCACGGGCTCCGCGCCCGCCCCCGCGCGCGACGGTCGGGCCGCTGAAGGACGACCCACACTGGTGGCGGGCACAACCGAGCGTTCACGCCCTACCTCGCGTACGGAACGTAACCCCGGTACGCCCCTCGATCTCGACGCGATTCGTTTGATCCACGTCAATCGCAGCGCCGTGGAGCGCCGCGCGGCAACGATCCCGACGAGAAGGACGGTCAAGAAGGAATGGCAGGCTGCCTGGCTGCTGCGTGCGATCACGCTCATCGACCTAACGACGCTCGCCGGCGACGACACACCGGGCAATGTCCGTCGCCTCTGCGCCAAGGCTCGTCGTCCCCTGAGGGACGATCTCGAGCGATCGCTTGGCGTCGCCGAGCTCGGCATCCAGGTTGGCGCGGTCTGCGTGTATCACGCACTGGTACCCACCGCCGTCGAGGCTCTGGCGGGGACGACGATCCCCGTCGCCGCGGTGTCCGCCGGCTTCCCCGCTGGCCTAAGTCCCTTCGAGCAGCGCCTCGATGAGATTCACGCGAGTGTGGCCGCCGGCGCGCGCGAGATCGACATCGTGATCACTCGCGCGCACGTGCTCACCGGCAACTGGCACGCCCTCTACAACGAGGTGAAAGCGTTCCGCGAGGCCTGCGGCAGCGCCCACATGAAAGCCATCCTTGCCACCGGGGAACTGGCGACGCTGAACAACGTCGCGCGCGCGAGCGTTGTCGCGATGCAAGCGGGTGCCGACTTCATCAAGACCTCCACGGGCAAGGAAGGCGTCAACGCAACGCTCGCCTTCGCGCTCGTGATGGCACGAATGATCCGCGAATACCATGAGCAAACGGGTCATTCGGTTGGATTCAAACCCGCCGGCGGGATTCGCGCCGCCAAGAACGTCCTCGAGTACATGTACCTGATGAAAGACGAGCTGGGAGATCGGTGGCTCAGCCCCGATCTCTTCCGCATCGGCGCGAGCGCGCTGCTCACCGACATCGAACGACAGCTCGAGCACTTTGTGACGGGCCGATACGCGGCCGGCCATCGCATGCCCATGCCCTAACGATATGTCATCAGTCGCCGAGATCTTCGAGTCACTCGACTACGGTCCCGCTCCGGAGAGCGATAAGGAAGCACTCGCCTGGTTAGGCAAGCACGAACGTGTTTTCGGACAATTCATCGGTGGTCGCTGGACGGAGCCGGGCGAGACGTTCGACGTCTTCAATCCGGCAACGCGTGCGCTTCTCGCACGTGTCAGCCAGGGAACTGCGGCTGATGTGGATGCGGCCGTCGCCGCGGCACGCGCGGCGCTCCCGGCATGGCAAGCGCTGACGCCGCATGCACGCTCGCGTTGGCTGTACGCGCTCGCCCGCGGCGTGCAGAAGCATTCGCGTCTCTTCGCCGTTCTCGAGAGCATGGACAACGGGAAATCGATCCGTGAGACTCGCGACATCGACATCCCGCTCGTCGCCCGGCACCTGTACCACCACGCGGGATGGGCACAGCTGCTCGAGGCCGAATTCCCAGGGCATCGCGGCGTCGGCGTCGTCGGTCAGATCATTCCGTGGAACTTCCCGCTGCTGATGCTGGCGTGGAAGATCGCGCCCGCGCTCGCCGCCGGCTGCACGATCGTGATCAAGCCGGCGGAGTTCACACCGCTTTCCGCGCTCCTCTTCGCGGAGCTCGCCGCCGATATGGGCTTGCCGCCCGGAGTTTTGAATATTCTCACCGGTGACGGTGAGACGGGAAAGTGCATCGTCGACCACGACGACATCGACAAGATCGCGTTCACCGGATCGACCGAGGTCGGACGCGCCATTCGCCGCGCGACCGCCGGCTCGGGGAAAAAGCTGAGCCTCGAGCTCGGGGGGAAGAGTCCCTTCATGGTCTACGACGATGCGGATCTCGATAGCGTCGTCGAGGGGGTGGTGGACGCGATCTGGTTCAACCAGGGACAGGTGTGTTGCGCCGGCTCCCGGCTGCTCGCGCAGGAGGGCATCGCCGCGAAGCTCGAGGGCAAGCTGCGCACGCGCATGGAGAAGCTGCGCGTTGGGTCGTCTCTCGACAAAGCCGTCGACATGGGGGCGATCGTCGCACCCGTGCAGCTCGAGCGAATTCGTGGACTCGTCAGGCAGGGCGTCGAGGAAGGCGCGCGCATGTGGCAGCCGACATGGGCCTGTCCGACCGATGGCTATTTCTATCCCCCGACTTTGTTCACCGACGTCTCGCCATCGTCGACCATCGCACAAGTCGAGATCTTCGGTCCCGTCCTCGTGTCGATGACGTTTCGCACACCCGAGGAATCGGTGGCGCTCGCCAACAATACACCGTACGGCCTCGCCGCGAGCGTGTGGACGGAGAACATCAATCTCGCGCTCGACATCGCGCCCAAGCTCAAGTCCGGCGTCGTCTGGGTGAACTCGACGAACCTCTTCGACGCCGCCGCGGGTTTTGGCGGCTACCGCGAGAGTGGCTTCGGTCGAGAGGGTGGAAGGGAAGGGATGTACGAGTACTTGACCGACGACGTGCCGGCAGACCGCCCGCTCCCGGAGCCACCGACCGACGCCCTCGCACGCGTCACGCGCGACGCGCCACGCGAAACGCCCCAGCTACCCGCCATCGACCGCACTCCTAAACTCTTCATCGGCGGGAAACAGGCGAGACCCGACTCCGGCTACAGCCGCCGCGTCCTCGCGCCTCACGGCGAGATCGTTGGTGAGGTCGGCGAGGGGAATCGCAAGGATATTCGCAACGCGGTCGAGGCCGCGCACGCTGCCTACAACGGGTGGAGCAAGGCGACCGGTCACCATCGTGCGCAGATCCTCTACTACGTCGCCGAAAACTTGTCGTCGCGCTCGGCGGAGTTCACGAATCGCATCGCGCGCATGACGGGGCGCGACGCGGCAGATGCCACGCGCGAAGTCGAGGCGGCAGTGTCGCGGCTCTTCACGTATGGCGCCTGGGCCGACAAGTACGATGGTGCGGTCCACTCGGTACCGATCCGCGGCGTCGCCATCGCGATGAACGAGTCTATCGGCGTCCTCGGCATCGCCTGTCCTAACGAGTTTCCTCTCCTCGGCTTCGTCTCGCTTGTCGCCCCGACGATCGCCACTGGGAACACCACCATCGCGATCCCGTCGGAGCTATATCCGCTGTCGGCAACGGACTTTTATAGCATTCTCGAAACCTCCGACGTTCCGGATGGGGTCGTCAATATCGTCACCGGCGGCCGCGATGCGCTTGCGAAAGTGCTCGCCGAACACGACGACGTGGAAGGGATGTGGTACTTCGGCTCGCGCGAAGGCGTGAAGGCGGTGGAATTCGCCTCGGCGTCGAACATGAAACGCACGTGGGCGACCTGGCACGACCGCGACTGGCTCGACCCCCGTCATGGAGAGGGACGCGAATTCCTTCGCCAGGCGACACAGGTCAAGAACGTCTGGGTACCGTACGGCGAGTGACGACGGCATGACGCCTGCATGGCATCGTCGCGAGCTTCAACGCGCCGCGAGGGACGGGATTGAAGCAAAGCGAAGCGACGCAGGTGGCAGGTGAATACGGAAAGGGGCGGCCATCGGCCGCCCCTTTCGTGTGATTTACGCCACTTCGGCTGCCCTTTCCTGTGATCTACGCGACTATTTGTTCGCCGATACCGGCGAAGTTCCCATGTACTTCGTCAACCAGCTCTGCACCTCGCCCCACCACAGCCGCTGATTCTGCGGCCTGAGCACCCAGTGCCCTTCATCCGGAAAGATCACCATCCGGCTCGGGACGCCCTGCCGCTGAAGCGCAGTGAACATCGAGAGGTCTTCAGTATAGGGAACTCTAAAGTCGAGCTCACCACCGGTCACGAGCGTCGGCGTCTTGAAGTTCTTGGCGTAGAGATGAGGCGAGTAGACGCGATACTGCTCACGCATCGCCGTCGAATTCCAGAAGTCGCCGCCGTACTCCCACTCCGGGAACCAGAGCTCTTCGGTCGCTGTGTTCATGTTCTCGAGATTGAACGGACCGGCGTGCGACACCAGCGCCTTGAAACGCGTCGAGTGGCCGGCGATCCAATCCACCATGTATCCACCGAACGAGCCGCCGGCGGCGCCTAACCGCGACCGATCCATCCAGGAGTTGCGCGCGAGCGCGGCGTCGAGCCCGTTCATGAGATCGGTGTAAACCTTGCCGCCCCACCCCTTCGACACACCATCCACAAACGACTGTCCGTAACCAGTGGAACCGCGCGGATTGATGATGACAAGAGCAAAGCCCGGCGCCGCGAACATCTGATAGTTCCAACGCGAGTGCCACTGATCCAGCCAGGCGCCCTGCGGTCCGCCGTGAATCAGCAGAACCGTTGGGTACTTCCTTCCCGATTGCCACTGCGGCGGTTTGACGATGAAGCCCTGAACGCTGTCGCCACCCGCACCCTTGAACCAGAAGTCCTCCACCGGATTCACCGCAAGCCGGTCGACGAGCGCATCGTTCTCGTGGGTGACCTGTCGCGCCTCGGCCTTCCCGTTAGGCTCGATGCTCGCCATCCAGACCTCGGCCGGCCGCTCGGCGGCGTCACGAACCCATGCGAGGGTACGTCCGTCGGACGAAAGCGTGAAGCCCGCGTTGTTGTGATCGCCGACGAGCACCGCCGGCCCCCGCGGCTTCACGAGACTCGCACCCGCCGTACCCTGCTCGAGCACGAAGCCATAGAGCTTCTCGCGCCCCCCGTCCATGGTGTTCACGTAAAGGGCGCTCATGTCCGGCGCAAAGAAGTACGAGTCGGCGTTTCGATCCCACGCCGGGAGCAGCTCCCGGCTCGTCTTCGTCGCGCGTTCATACAACATCAGCCGCCAGCGGTCGGACTCGAAGCCGGCGCGTCGCTGCGAGGCGTAGGCGACGAAACGCCCGTTAGGCGTGTAAACGGGATTCTGATCCGCGCCTTTGTTGGCCGCCGTGATCACCGTTGCCGCCCCGCCCGCGGTCGGGACGACATACAGATTGACGTCGGTCGACCAGGCGTCGGCTCGCCCCGCGTCCTTGGCGGTGTACGTCATCTCCGCGCCGTCGGGCGAGAAGGCGTAGCCCTCGCTGCCTCCGAACGGTCCCGGTGGCACGTCGTAGCGCGCCCCGGGTGTGAGATCGCGCAGGCCGCCACCGTCTGTCGCGACGACGAACAAATGTGAGCGCGTTCCGTTGTCCCACGCGTTCCAGTGGCGGAACATCAGCTGATCGGCGATGTGCGCCTTCACCGGGTTCGTGGCGACAGCGCTATCGCGCGAGGCGTTGCATGCGTCCGTCGTGCAGTCTGGGTAGACAGACGACGTGAAGGCGATCAATGAGGCCGTGCCGGCCCACACCGGTCCTGTTGCGCCACCATTCAGTTTTGTCAGCTGGACGCGATTGCTGCCGTCGCTGTCGGCAAGCCAGAGCTGGCCACCGGCGACATACGCAACGTGCCGTCCGTCCGGCGACCAGCGCGCCTCGCTCGCCGACACATCATCAGCGGGGAAGAAGCGTGGAGCGCCGCCCGCGACGGGCAGTACGTATGTCTTTCCGGCGCGTCGATTCGCGGCGACGTCGGTGGTGCGCATCGCGTACAACACCGAGCGGCCGTCCGGCGAAATCTGCGGATCCGACACGGCCCGCACCGCCGCGAAGTCGTCGAAGGTGATTGGATGCTTCTGTTGGGCGCCTAACGGCCCTACGGCAGCCGCGGCGACCACCAGGGCTAACCCGAATCGTTGTGAGATACTCATCGCACGGCAGAGTGAGGTTGAGATCGTAGGAACTCTCAAGAATACACCCCGTCACGCACTCGTGCGTTCCTTTGGCGCTCCCTGGCCTGGTAAGGAAATCCCTGAAGGAACGACCACCGCGTGACCGATGTCGCGCAACGGATGCGACGGACATCGCCCCGCCACGCACCTCACGAGGAATCGCGAGTCGAAGCCGTCGTCATCGAGTTGCAAGGCGGACGACCTGACCAGTAACCGATCGTGCATCCACAGCGCCCCTTCCGCGCGCGGCAAGAGCTCCAGAAACCCCACGCCGCGATAGAGCTGCGTGTCGTCCGCGCCCTCTTTGCGCGCCGCCACCGTCGCGTTGCGATCGACCGGAATGCGCACGAGCAAGTGGTCGGCCGCCGAGAGCGGTCCTTCACCTCGTGAGAGCCGTGACAAGAAGTCCTCGCCGATGCCCACGCCCCACAGTCCCGGTGGCACGAAGAAGTCACGGGCGTCCCACATCGCGATGCTCGTTTCATTTGGCATCCGAGCGATCACTTGCGCCGCCTGCACGAGATACGCGTGCTCGTCCTCGCCATACGCGCGATACGTCGTGCATAATCGATACGAGACCAGCTTCTCCGAGTACGCATCGGTTGTGCGGGGCGCGCGGCCGCTCTGCAGCTGCCAGCAGTGCTTCGCGAAGCCACCACCATCTTCCTTGAGCTCGATCACGATCTTCTCCCCGGGCTTTCCGGGAACGCGGGCGCGCGCATTGTCGGGGTCGATGGCGGAGAGACGGAACTGGCCCTCGATGAAGCTCGTGAACTGTTGCGCGTAGAGCGGTTTGAGGAGCGGCCACCAGAGCCTGAAGAGCGGCGCATACGCCCAGCGCGCGAAGTAGTTCACCAGCCCGAGATACAACGGATGGTTGTATCGCTTGCCCAAATCCTCGGAAACGAACACCTCCTCCATGAAGAGGAGCGCGCGCCGGATGACGTGCAGTGATTGCGCGAGTGTCGCCTCGTCAGGCAACACCGACGCGCCGTTCCGCGGCGTGCCTGTCTCACGAGTGACCTCGCCCGACACGGGTGCTCCTAGCTCCGTGACTTCCTTGTACACCTGCCGCAGCACGACCTGCTCGTCCTGTTCGTGCAGCAGCGCGTCGAGTGTGGAGGCTTGCGACACGAGGTCCGTGAGCCGCTCGACGTAGCCCTCGGGCGTCGGGAGCCACTGGCGGCGGGCGCGGGCGAAAACACGCGTTGCCCAACGCCGCGCGGCTGTTTCATCGTCGCCGTCCTCGACGCGCCTCGCTCTCGCTTCCGCGACGCTCCGGAATGCGGAGCGCGACGCGAATTCGCCGAGCCGCCGATACGACTCCCACTGGGCTTCGTCGTAGAACTGATCACCCGTCGACTCGTGCGGGAACGCCGCGTTCCGAATCTTGTATTGCGAAATGTCGGCGGGCTCGTTGCCGACGAGCGTCGGCTTGAAGAGCAGCAGTACGCCGACGTCTCCGCCCGGGTAATGGATGTCCCCCGCGACCATTGGCTGGCGCGCCAAGCCTTTGTCGTTAGGCTTGAGCGGCGTCAGGTCGATCACGATCTCGACGCCGAAGTCCTCGCGCACCCGGCGCACGAGATTGCCGAAGTCGTCGAACGCCACGTCCGGGTCGGCGCCGCAATCCGACGCGACGATGTATCGGCAGTGCCGCCGCACGAGCTCGTAGATGGCCATGTTCTCGAAGTGGCCGCCATCGGAGAGATGCACGTTGGGTCCCGTTGCCCGCGTCAGGCCAAACATCTCTTCGAAAAATCGCAGCCCCGACATGGCCGGCTGCGAGCCCGCGAGGAACGACGGGTGCCGCCACCACAGCCCCAGGCGCAGGTTGAGCGCGGCCATCACGAACGTCACCGCCGGACCGAGCTCCATGGATTTCCCGCCCATCTGCGAGTTGAACGCCGCGCCGGAGGCGGTGACGGCGCCCGCGAGCGTCGGTGCGGGTGCTGCTCCCCAGCGAGCGCACGCGTCGCCCACGGAGAAACCGACCCGCGAGAGCACGGCACTTTCCGCGCCGCGGCTCAGGTTTGCCAGTTGATCCCTCGAATCGATGTCGTTCGCCGTTAGGCAGATCAGGTGGAGGGGCGCCGTGGGCGCCAGTTCGCCGAGCGACAGGTCGTCGCTCGCCTGCTCCTCGGCGCGGCGCGAGCCGATTGGGTTCGACGCACCGAGATACGCGCGGGCGATCCGTCCACGGTAAAAAGAGTGCAGTCCCACCTCGTTCGGATCGAAGAAGGCCAGCACAAGGAGTACGATGACGGAAGCCCCCGTCCATACGATCCAGTGCCGGTCGCCTAACGATAGGACGAGATCGACGACTCCCAGCACCATCACCACGACGGTCGCGTACGCCAGCAGCTGCGGCAGCCTGAGCTTGACGATGGCCACGAGCCGCCCACCGAACGGCTTGTTCGGCTGCTGTGAGAACACCCGGTGCACGTTCGCGAACAACGTCGCCACCGCCGCCGCGGTACCGGCCAACCCGGTGAGCGCCTGCGCGCTCGTGGTGCGACGCGTCTGCACGAGCATGTACCACACGAGAGCGCCGGTGCACCACAGAATCGTCACGACCAACCACGCCGTTCCAGCGAACACCAACCGGCTCGTGACACGATCGAACGCCGCTCGCTGCGAGCGCCACTCGCGGTCCCTGGCGAGACGCGAAGTCAGACCGCGGCCGAGGAGCAGCACCAGCGCCGACAGATACCACACTGCGCTCGGCGTAAGCAGCGCGAGCCACTCGACCCACCGTCGCCCCTCCTCGATGATCGGCAGGAAGTCCGCGGACCCGCCATACGGATCAGCGACGCCGACGTTGCTGGCGAGAGAAATCATCCAGATCGCGCCGACGACCAACGTGCCCATCGCCGTCGCGAGCGGATAGCTCTGCCGGTTGGCCTCGCGCTCGTGAGCGCACCAGCGGCGCTCGCTGATCACCAGGAGGGCTGCCGTTACGATCACTACCAGCGCGAGCGATACCTCCTTCGCGATGATCCGGGCCGTGCCGTCGAAGAGGTACGGCAGAAAGATCAGGCGACACATCGCCAGGCCGACGAGAAGCGCGAGCGCGATGACGGACAGTGCCGCCAGGAATGAAGGCACGATCGCGCTCGCGACTGCAACGACCGCGCGGCCCGTGTCGTAGCTGAGGACGCCGAGCCGCGGAATCAGAAAGTTGCTGAACTCGCGGAGGTGTCGGACCTCCGTCGGCTCCGCGAACTGCGAGTAGCCCGTGATCGCAGGGAACTCGGCGTCGCGCGCCGAGTGACCTTGGCGCGTCGGCCGGGAGCGCCACGCGCTCCAGAACGCACCGATGTATCCGCCGCCGGAAACGGTCGAGAGATAGTCGAACGAAGACAGTAGTCCGAGGCTGTGGAGTCCCTGTAGGAGTCCGAGATTGAACGTCGCGCTCCGAATGCCTCCGCCCGAAAGTGCGAGGCCGAGCAGATCGCGCGGTGGATCGAGCAGCCATTCGCGCGCGGTCGGCGACTCGCCCGTGCCCTCGAGCATCGGCTGCGACGCCGAAGTCCGGAGACCGATTCGCGCGGAGGAACTCCGGTCGCGTTCGAGCTCGGCCGCGGCGAGATCGGAAAAGCTGGTGGACCATCGCGTACTGGCCATGCGACGCTCCTCTGTACACGTCACCCTCCGCGGCGGCCAGCCTCGACCCGTCCGCGTCACTGCGGAGGGTTCTATAACGTTCGGAGGTCAGATGAGCAAATTCCAATAAAACGAAGACTTCTGTAAGCTCGATCCGATCCTTCGGCGCAGCGCCCTACCTGCCGCGGATGCAACGACAGATTATCCTCGAAACCTCTTCGAGCGACGGAAACGGGGCCGAGATAGCGTCCCGTCCGTTCGTCAGCGTGCACGTCCGCGACAACCATCTCCAGGCGGCGTCCTACTCGTTGCGCCAGCGGCTCACACAGAGTGCCGACGGGTTCACCGACGTCGACCGCTCGCTCTGATGCGACCTCATCGAGCCGCCTCGCGGGCGCTAAGCAACCGCGCGCCGCCGCGACGCCTCCGGCAAAACAGGCGAAAGTTCCAACTCTGAAGGCGAACGGCCCAACCCTGCAGACGAACGCGGCAAAAGCTTCAGCGCCGGTGCCGCATCGGCAGTATCACCTGCCAAATCTCGAGTCGAACGTGGCAAAACCGATGGCGCAGGCAGCACTTCGTGAGGCGAAGCTCGCAAAAGTGACGGCGAAATCTGCTCCGACCGAGCGCAACGCGGCAATGTGCTACACGAACGAAGCAATACTGGCAGTCAGGCTGATTAGTTGGCAGGCGAAGGCGGCGTTTCCTAACGCGAACGTGACTTCAGACGACGCGAACGTGGCTTCACATGACACGAACGCGGCTTAACTCGACACAACGGCGAATACAACGGAGCGAATGGGGCATCCTGCTCCCGCATCCCGCGCCCAGCGTCCCGCGCTTACCGTTCCCCGCCCCAGGCGTTCAAGACATCCTCTGCGATCCGCCCCTCCGTCGCTTCGAGATCGAAGAAATCGCCGCGATTCATGCTCGTGAACACTGCGGCGACAATCGGTCCGCTCGGCGCATAAATGATCCCGACATCATTGCCGAGCAGAGGCGGCCAATCCCCTGTCTTGTGCGCGATGCTGGCGCGGAACCGAATTCGTTGAGGCAGGCGCGATTCATAGAACTGTTCGCGCAGGATGCGAAGCATCTGCTGAGTCGACTTCTGGCTCGCGAGCTCGCCTTGCTGCAATTGCTCGAGCAGACGCGCAATCTCGCGCGCCGTCGTCTTGCCGAGCCACTTCGACGAATCGGCGACGAACCCGATGTTTCTCCGCTCGGCCGAGCTGTCGTTAGGGAACCCACGTGTGAACACTTCGCGATTGCTCATCGACGCGTACTTGTGGTCCAGCTGCACCCACACGAGGCGGAAGAGATCGCCAGTGGTCGCATTCAGCCGCGTTTGTCGATAGCCAAGTGAGTCGAGCATTCGGTTCACACGATCGCGGCCCACCTTGGCGATCATGATGTCCGTTGCCGTGTTGTCGCTCGTGATGATCATCTGCGTGAGGATGTCCCGCAGAGTCGGCTGCAGCCCGGGCGCGAACGTCTGCAACAGTCCGCTGCCCCGGCGTAGGTCTTCCGGACGGATCACGTAGCGCTGATCCAGGTCGAGCCGGCCGGCGTCGGCATCGCGGAACGCGAGGATCATCACCGGAATCTTGATCACGCTCGCCGTGTTCATCGGCACGTCAGCGCGGACGGAGACCTCTCGGTTCGTACCAATCTGTTTCGCGTAGAAGCTGCTTTGTGCCTGCAGGGAATCGAGGCGCGCCCGGATCGTTTCCTCGAGCGTTGGCGGCGCTGCTCGTGACGCCGTCAGTGCAACTCGAGACCTATGGATTGCGATTGGTGACATGATACTCGGGCGGGCGGACCACGCGGCCGCGGCGAGTGTACCTGCAGCAAGGAATGGGAGTGTGCGCATGGGGCTAACTAGCGCTTTGGAGAGCTGGTTGGCAACCGCGCGGCAGTCGTTGAAGGCTTGACTGGGCGGCAACGTTACGAGTGTGACGGTGTACAAACCGTCATAACGGGCTGGATCTCCCAGCCCGTCCATGCATCGGTGATAACCATCGACGGGCCAGTAGCCCGTGGAGGTATCGACATGTCCAAGTTCTGTTTTTCGGTAAGCAACATCGAGTCTCGTCGCGACGGCGAAATCGAGAGCGATTCATTCTCCGATGCCGTGGACGAGTTGGGCCGTCAGATCGTGGTCACCAAGGGTGACTTGCTGGAAATAGGCGTGTATGGCTTTCCTCCGGCACGCTTCGAATGCGTCGGCTTGCACCAGAACAAGCGTCCGATCTGGTTCCCGAGCGGCAGCCGAATGGCGGCGTAGCGTTTTGCGTTGAGCGTTTTGCGCATTGAGATCGCGCGACGCTCAACGCCGAACGCTCAACGCGCCACGCCCCAACGCCTCAGCGCCCAACGCCAATCGCCCTACCCATCTCCAGCGCGTTCGTCGTCCCGTAGTTGCCGTAGCAATTGTTGAAGACGACGTGCACCTGCTCTGCCTCACCGGCGATTTCCACGATCTTCGGCACCCAACCGGCGAGCTCCTCCTCACTGTACAAATAGCGAAAGCGCTCGAGCACTGACGTGCCGCGCTTCTCCCACGTCTCTCCACGACGGCCATGCAGGCGCACGACGGCGAGGGGGGATGACGTGATGGCGACATCAGGCGGCACACTCGACGCAAACCCCTGCGGCTCGTCGACGACGACGTAGCTCATCCCATTGTCGCGCAGCATCGCGAACGTTCGCTCGCGCTGGACGGGCGCCAGCCAGTCGCCGTGGCGGAATTCGATCGCGATCGGGAGCGCGCCCAACCGGCGCCGGGCCCGCGCCAGCATCTCGGCGCTATGAGCCGCCGGCCGCACCCACGGCGGATACTGCAGGAACACAGCGCCCAACTTTCCCGCGCCGTGCAGTGGTGTAATCGCGTCGGCGAAGATCCGCCAAGCTTCGTCGCGTAACTCGGGCGGTACATCCTTCGGGTACAGACGCTTCCGGTCTGCAGCCTCGTCAGGCAACGCGTCCTGCAATACCCTCGGCAGGCGCGCTGTTTCCGTCGGGTGACTGGTCATCCATCCGAACGCTTTCACATCGAACACGAAGTCCACGGGTGTTCGCTCGACCCACAGCTCGGCGACGCGGCGCGTCGGCAGCGCGTAATACGTCGAGTCCACCTCGACGACGGAGAATTGACTCGCGTAATACTTGAGTCGCGCCTCTGCGCTCGTGGCGCGATCCGGATAGAACACGCCCGGCGCGACGAGCGTGGGATCGGTCCAGCTCGCGGTTCCGAAGCGAATGTCCGTGTTGCCAACGCGCATGAGCGCCGGCGCGCTTCGATCGAGGCCGTCGACGCGAGCGCGTGCCTCGGCGACGCCCGGATCGTGCTCACGCGTCTCTGTCGCGTGCCTGGGCATCACGGCTTCGGTTTCGCTCGAGGAATTCGTCGACAGTAGAAGGAACGAGCAAATTGTCGGCGATCTTCGCAATCTCTTCCGCTTGACGCCACGCCGCCTCGAGCAGCGCGAGCTCGCCCTCCATCGCCCGCCGCTCCGTCTCCTCGTGCGTCGCCATCTCGAGCGCGAGCCGCGACGCGCTCGGTAGCTCATGCAAGCGTCGACCGATGCCCGCGTGTTGAGCGACTTCATGGAGGAACTCGGCCGGTGGCTTCTTCGAAGCTTCGATCAGTTGCACCGCGCTGTCGACGTCGCGCCTCTCGGCGCCCGCCCAATTGATCGCCGGAAGCACGTAACCAGCGGCGCGCTGCGCGTCCTCGCCGGTGAGATGCAACGTGTCTCTGCCCTGCGGCAGCGAGAGCATGACTTGCCCATTCCCGACGCTGCCGAGCCTAACGTCGACCAGTTGCCGCCGCTTGAGCGGGACGACGTGGCGGCCACTCGAGTCGTCGTACGGCACTCGCGCGACGACCGCATCCGGACTGCCATAGGCAATTCGACGGTAGCCGGCATAGATGCCTCGCCAGATCCACCAGCCGCCGCCGCCGAAGCCGACTCCGGCGCTAACGCCTAACGCGACGCCACCCGCGATCGCCCCACCGACGATTCCGACGCCGAGCCCGACGCGAACCATCTTCCTGCGCCGGCGCCGCCCAAACTGGTCCCCATACCGCCACGCCGCGAACTCGGGTCTCAGCGCCGGTCCCACACGCACGAGCTCGAGTCCTTCGCCAACCCGCGCGAGGCCGATGTTGTCCGTCGACACACGGAGCCTCGTGTCGCGAAAGCGATGCTCGCACGCCTCGATCGCTTCCCACCGTTCCTCGAGCGGCGACAGGTTCCATCGTTCGCACTTTCGGCACACGACCCACAGCCGCCCGTTCGCCGCGTCGAACGCCAATCGCCGTCCGACCGGAAACGACTCGATTACCTCATTCGTGCCGAGGCTCGCGTTACAGAAAAGACAAGTCGAGTACACGCACCGAAAGATATGGCCCGGGGACAACAGAAGAGCGAGCCGAAGGGGGCTCGCTCTTCTCGGCTCGCGGTTTGGCCCCTGTAGTCAGCTTCCCTTTCGGATCTCGAGCCGGCCGTTCCCGGTTTGCAGATGAATCGTGCGGCCACCGGAGCCGATGGTCCCCCGCATGTGTTGCGGGTCGAGGCGTCCGACGAGCTTGATCGCGAAGTCGGTACGCAGATCTCCGTTGCTCGTGCTCGCGTCGACGTCCCCGTTGAAATCCGAAGGTAGCGTCACACGTACCGCGCCCGAGCCACTCACGAAGTTCATGTCGCCGCTGCTGCTCAACGATTGCATCCGCACGTCGATATCGCCATTTCCGGTCGTCGCCGACACCGGACCGGCCGACGTCGAGACGAAGATGCGGCCGTTGCCTGACGACGCGCGCACCGGACCTCGAGCGCTCTCGATTTCGAGGTCACCATTCCCGGTGGAGGCCGTTACGCGCCCTTCCGTTTGACCGATGTGAATGCCGCCGTTCCCTGTGCTCAACTCTACCTCGTTGCCGGCCTTCTCGACCGAAAGCTCACCGTTGCCCGTCGATGCGCGCAGCCGAAGCCCGGGTGGCATCGCGATCGTATATCGTACCGTGAAGCGCGTGTTACTGAAGTTTCCATCCTCGCACGCGCTTTCACCGCGATATACCGTGCAGATCGATGCGCCATTCGACGACTCCTGCACGTCGAATGTGATGTCGTTCGGATCGCCTCGGCCGCGCATGCGCTTCTCCGCGCGGACCTCGACACGATCGCTGTTGGACTCGGTGACGGTGATGCCGCCGACGATGTTCTTCACCGTGAGCGTGCCGCCACCACCGATCCGCGCGGACCAGACGAAGACGCTGTCGTTGCGTCCGCGGGAGCTCTGCGCCTGCAATGTCGCCGTACCGGCGCCAATGAGCAGCGCGACGGGCACGACGAACCGTATGCACTTCATCATCGAATGCCTCAGGAGGAAGGACTGCGTTCGATCAGACAGCCGCCTCACGTCGATGGTTTGGATCGTCGTCGCCGCGTCGCTCCTTCGATGTCAACGCGCGCGTTGCCGCTCGCGCTCGAGCAAGGATCGTTTGCGCTCCACGCCCCACTTGTAACCGCCGAGTGCTCCGTCGTTGCGAACCACACGATGACATGGAATGACGACGGCGACGCGATTGCTCGCGCACGCCTGAGCCACGGCACGCGTCGCGCGCGGACTGCCGAGCTCCGATGCGATTTCCGAGTATGACCTCGTGCGGCCAGGCGGAATCTTGCGCAGCAACGACCAAACCTGCTTCTGAAATGCGGTGCCTTGCAGGTCGAGGGGCACATTCGAGCCAACATTGCCGCCGCCAATGTTGCCGACGATCTCCTCCACCCAGTCACGGTGTTGGTCATCGCTGCGCGCGACCTCGGCGTGAGGAAAATCGGCTTCGAGAGCGCGCACAAGCACGTTTTCGCTATCGCCCAACGCCACCGAGCAGACGCCCCGATCGGTCGCGCCGACGAGCAACTTGCCAAACGGCGAATCGACGATCGTGTACGTGATGCGCATCCCCGCGCCGCCGCGACGGAACGCCGCGGGCGTCATGCCGAGCGAGCGATCGCTGCGCTCATACACCCGACTGCTCGAGCCGAAGCCGGCCTCATACGTCGCGCGACTCACGGTGTCACCCGCACGGAGACGCGACTTGAATCGCGTCACGCGAAGAGCGTCCTGATACTCACGCGGCGAGACGCCAAAAAGCCGCTTGAAAGTGCGCTGCAGGTGGAACTGGCTGATTCCGACTTCCGCGGCGAGTGTCGCGAGCGTGATCGCTCGATCGGGATGCTCCTCGATGTAGAGACGCGCGCGCTCGACTGCGACGGACGCGGCCAGCGCATTCTGCGCCTCACG
>DATEHJ010000458.1:0-2144 GCA_035279645.1 Gemmatimonadaceae bacterium | reverse complement strand
CCCTTCTAGATCCGTCCTTCTAGACCCGCCCTTCTAGATCCGCCCTTCTAGATCCGCCCTTCTGGACCCGCCCTTCTAGACCCGTCCTTCTAGACCCGTCCTTCTAGACCCGCCCCTTCTAGATGCGCCTAAGTCGTTAGGCGTCCAGCCTGGTACTACTCCGCCCTCATCGCAATGAGCGGATCGACCGCCACCGCGCGCCTCATCGGCACGATGCACGCCAGCATCGCGGTCGCGAACAACAACAAGGCGCCCGCTGCAAAGGCGAGCGGATCACTCCGTGGCACCCCGTAGAGCATCTTGTCGATGAACTTGGTCGACCAGAGCGCGCCAGCAATGCCGATGGCAATGCCGCCAGCGGCCAGGAGCGCGCCCCGAGTGATGATCGCCCGCGCGATCGCACGACGCGTCGCGCCTAACGCAATGCGGATGCCGATCTCGCGCGTCCGCTGCGCCACCGCATAGGCGAGCACGCCGTAGAGGCCCACCGCCGCGAGGACGAGCGCGAGCAGAGTGAACGTGGCGAGCAACAGCATCGTGAACCGCGGCCCCGCGACGCTCGCGCGCATGGCATCCTCGACGTTCGTCACGCTCGGCGGCGGCAGATGGCGATCCATTTCTGGGATGACCTTTCGCACGCTTGCGATCGCATTCGCACCCGGCTTCATGCGCACGATGAGCGCGGGCTGGTACTGACCATGGAAGGGCGTGTAGATCAGCGGCTGGCTCGATTCCGACGTCAGGCCGCTCGTGAACGCGTTGCTCACGACCCCGACGATGGTGCGCCAGTCGCCGTCTCCGTTGAAGACCCATCGGAGGCGGTGACCCACGGCGCTCTGTCCCGGCCAATACTTTCGCGCAAAGCCCTCGTTCACGATTACCTGGTTGGATTTCTCCGTGGTGTCGGAGAACGTCGCCCCTTGCAACAGACGCATCCCCATCGCGCGAAAGTAGTCGGGCTGGACGCCATTGTAACTGATGAACGACGTGGTGCCCGGCGGCGGCGGCGCTTCGTTTTCCATTTGCAGCGCGCCGATGAGAAAGTTCTGCATCGGAGGGGCGCCCTCTGCCATCATCGCGCTCTCAACGCCACCAATGCCGCGAGCGCGCTGAACGAGTTCGGCGACAAACGCACGGCGCACGGCGGGAGTCGGGTACGCTTTTTCGGGGAGCACGATTTGGATGCCGTACATCCGGGTGGGCTCGAAACCCGGATCCATTGTTTGCAGGCGGACCACACTGCGTACGAGCAGCGACGCGCCGACGAGCAGCGTCGTCGAGAGCGCGATCTCACTCACCACCAGCAGTCCGCGGAGCCGATTTTGCTTTCGCGAGTGCGAGGTCGAGAGCGTGCCGGCCTTGAGCGACTCGTGCGTCGAATGCCGCGCCGATTGAATCGCTCCGACCACGCCGAAGAGAAGGCCAGTCAGGGCGCTGAGCGCAATGGTGACGAGCAGCGTCGACGTGTCGATGCGCCCGCTGTCGAGCTCAGAGAAGCTCGCGGGACGCAACGCAATTAGCATTTTCAAACCGGCCCAACCAACGAGCAGCCCACCGACGCATCCGGCCACCGCGAGCACGAGGCTCTCCGTCAGCAGCTGCCTCACGAGCCGGCCGGTGCCGGCACCCAACGCGGCTCGAATCGCCAGCTCGCGTTGCCGAGTCGCGGCGCGAGCGAGCAACAGGTGCGCGACGTTCGCGCAGGCGATGAGCAGGACCAGCGCCACCGCGCCGCTCAGGAGCAATAACGATTGGCGAAAGCTCACCATCTTGCCGGGGGGGACGAGCTTCGATCGAAATTGGCTACCGACCCTATGCTTCTCCGGCTGCCCCTTCGCGCCCATTCCGGATGGTTCCTCGATTCTCGCTGTGATCGAGTCGAGCTCGCGCTGGGCGGTCTCGTACGTCACACCGGCCCTCAGACGGGCAACGGCAGAGAGACCGACGTTGTCAGCGCGGAGATCGAGCGGTAGCCAGACGTCGGTGGTCGGCGCCATGTGCGACGGGAGCTTGAGCGACGAGGGCGTGACGCCGATGATGCTGTATGGCGCACCATCCAGCTCGAGCGTTTGTCCGATGACAAGGTGATCGGCACCGTACCGCGACCGCCACATCGCCTCGCTCACGAGCGCGACACGACCGCC
>DATEHJ010000457.1:0-2952 GCA_035279645.1 Gemmatimonadaceae bacterium | reverse complement strand
CGATCGAGGACGCCTGGCGCTTCGCGAACGCGCGACATCGCCCAAGCACCGCCCCGCCGTCTGACGGAATCGAACGGCGCGCAGCGCCCGGCACTGCCTCGAGCCAGAGATACTGTCCGCCGAACACGTGATGCACGCCGGTCACGTCGAATCCTGCGCGCGCGAACGCTTGCTCGAGCGACCGCGGGTTGAAATACGAGCAGTGCTCGTAGAAGAAGTCCCAGATCACCTCATTACGCAGGATCCAATCGACGCACGGCGTTTCGAAGAAGATCCGAGCCGCCGGGTTTTCCAGCCCTTCGCGAATGGATGTGAGAAATGCGACCGGATCGGCGATGTGCTCGATGACGTGCCTGCACGCGACCGCATCGATCGCGTCATGGACGACTCCGCGCCTGAAGTAGTGCGTATGAAAGCGCAGTCTGCCGCCGTTCGACGATTCAGGCCCTTCATAGCTCGTGTCGAATCCGTGCCCGGTGCTGCCCGGGACCGCTTCGACGAGCAGCGAGAGAAACACGCCTTTGCCGCAGCCGACTTCGACGATCGTCCTCAAGTCTTCGCGGGATGCCGCGACGACGTCTGCGACGCGCTCCGCGAGATACGCCGCGAACGCGCCTGACTCGCTTTGCGTGTTCTCGTACGAAGCTCCGTAATCGAGCCGATCATCGTGAAAGGCTGCGTTGAACACGAATCCGCACTCGGGGCACGCGTGCAGCGCGAGAGTGCCGCGCGTCACGCCGCGCGCGCGCTCGCATGTAGGGAGCAGCAGATTTTGATTTGCAGGCACGCCCTCGCGGACGAGGAATCGTTCCGCGTCTGCACCGCAAATCGGACAAGCGCTCATCGTATGCGCGTGTTCGACCCTTCCGGGAGCGCAACATCTATATGGTCGCGCATCGCGACAGGACGCGCACATCGTGAACGAACGAAGTCCTTTGGACCAGACCGCGATCGCGGAGATGACTGCCGACCGTGCCATGATGGCGTCGGCAGCCGATTTCATGCGCAAGAGCATCGATCACCGCTACTCGTACAATTTCTCATGGCTGGGCGTGCCGATCATCCAATATCCTCAAGACATCGTGGCGCTGCAAGAACTCGTGTGGTCCGACCGCCCCGACCTCATCGTCGAGACCGGGGTCGCACACGGAGGGTCCGCGGTGTTCTTCGCTTCGATGCTCGAACTGCTCGGCGGCGGAACGGTAGTGGCGATCGACATCGATATACGGCCTCACAATCGGGCCGTGATCGAAGCGCATCCGCTGGCCAAACGCATCGTATTGATGGAAGGATCCTCGACCGACGCCGCGGTGGTCGAGGCGGTCGCCGAACGCGCCCGATCCGCTCGGAGCGTCCTCGTCGTGCTCGACTCGAATCATACCCACGAACATGTCGCGCGCGAGCTCGATCTGTATTCGGCGTTCGTCAAGCGCGGTGGCCATCTGGCCGTGCTGGACACGATCGTCGAACATCTCCCCGGTCCGTTCGCCGGACGGCCGTGGGGACCGGGGAACAGCCCGGGCTCCGCGGTCGCTGCGTTCTTGCGCACGAATCGGCGATTCGTCACCGACAACGGCCTGAGCGACAAGCTGCTGATCACCGTGGCGCCGGGCGGTTACCTCCGGTGCGTCAAGGACTGACCGGCTAGGTGGAGTCCGCGAGCAAGACGGTGACGGCGGTGATCCCTACCTACCGTCGGCCGCGACTGCTCGAGCGGGCGGTGAAGAGCGTGCTCGCTCAGACGCATCGCGACGTGCGCGTTCGGATCTACGATAACGCGTCCGGCGATGAGACGGAATCGGTCGCGCGGCGCCTTGCCGGCGACGACCGACGGGTGTCGTACCACTGCCACGCAGTGAACATAGGCGCGACCAAAAACTTTCAATTCGGGATGGACGACGTCTCCACACCGTTCTTCTCATGTCTGTCCGACGACGACGTCTTGTTCCCCGGGTTCTACGCGGAGGCGCTCGCGGCGTTCGACGCCGCACCGGACACGATGATGTCGATCGGATCGACGCTTGAGTTCACGCCGGACGGGCGATTCTTATACGCGCCGCTGGCGCTTTGGCCGCGTTGTGGACGCTTCGATCCGCCGGGAGGCGCTTTTGCGATGCTGGACAACCGGCATGCGACCTGGACCGGCATCGTATTTCGCAGAGAAGTCGTCGAGCATGTCGGATCGATCGATGCCGAAGTCGGGCCACCGGCAGATCTGGATTTCGAACTTCGCGTCGCCTGCCGCTACCCGTTCGTCGTCTCGTTCGCGCCGAGCGCGGCATACCTCAACCATGCCTCCAGCGTGTCGGCAGGCGAGGATGCGTCGGTCATCGCCGGCTACCGGCGCATCGCGTCGAAGATCGCGCATGACGAACGGTTGGCGACGGATTTCCGTTCGCGAATCGCGCCGCTGCTGCAACGGCAGATGCGACGAAAACTTATCGAGATCGTCGTGAAAGGTTTATGCGCGGACAACCTCGAGGTGGCCGCGCACGCGGCCGGCAGGCTGTCGACGGATTTTGCCGGCAGTTTCGAAGCGCGCACCGCGGTCGCCGCCTATCGCCTATGTTCGACCTCGAGGTTTGCCCGTTCGGTCCTTCGCAGCATCGAACGTGCGCGGCTGCGGTTGCGGGCTCGCCGCTCGGAGCAAGGTACGCGCAGGCATAGCGGCACGAGCCCCGCAGACTTCGTGCATTATTTGACATTGACGCCCGGCCTCGACGCGCAGCGATAGCGCGATGAAAACCAAGCGAGCGGTTGTGTTCGGCGCCGGCGGGCAGATCGGTCGGGAAGCCGTGCGTGCGCTCACCGCGGCCGGCTATCACACGCGCGGGCTCGATCGAGCGCAGTGCGACGTCACCGACCCAAGGTCCGTCGACGCCGCGCTCGCGGAGCTGGGCGAAGGCGACGTAGCGCTGAATGCCGCCGCCTACAACGACGTCGCGCGTACGG
>DATEHJ010000456.1:0-8344 GCA_035279645.1 Gemmatimonadaceae bacterium | reverse complement strand
GGAGTGGGTGGCGGACTGGTACGGCGAATATGAAAAAGAGGAACGCAAGAATCCGTCGGGCCCGTCACCGAGGACGAGAAGCTGCTGCAAGCGCCAAAGGAAGTAGCGGACTTTACGCGAACGGACCCATGGCGCGTGCTGCGAATCATGGGCGAGTTCATCGAGGGATTCGACAACCTCGCGACGGTGACGAAGGGTGTCACGATCTTTGGATCGGCGCGCACCCACCCCGACGATCCACAGTATCAGGCCGCGGAAGAGACAGCGCGGCTGCTGGCGGAGGCGGGCTTCGCGATCATCACCGGCGCCGGTCCCGGGATCATGGAGGCGGCGAATAAGGGTGCGCGCGTCGCCGGCGGGCGCTCGATCGGTTGCAACATCGAGCTGCCCTTCGAGCAGGGCGCGAATCCCTACGTCGATACGCTGATCAACTTCCGCTACTTCTTCGTGCGGAAGACGATGTTCATCAAATACTCAAATGCGTTCATCATCTTCCCCGGCGGCTTCGGGACGCTCGACGAAGCGTTCGAAGCCCTGACGCTGATCCAGACGGGGAAGATCTATCAGTTCCCGGTGATCATGTTCGGACGGCACTACTGGGCCGGACTCATTCGCTGGCTGCAATCACGCGTGCTGGGTGAGCGGAAGATCTCGCCCGGGGATCTCAATCTGATCCTCCTCACCGACGATCCACAGGAAGCGTGTTCGGCGGTGATCGAGGCGTACGAATCCCAGCAGCGGGCGATTCAACCGCGCCAGGCGGCGAGCCGGGCGGCGCGCAACGCCTGAGCCGAGTTTAGCAAGCTTCAATCGCGAGCGAGTCATGGCGAAGAAGAGGGATGATGCGTCGGCGCGCGGGAATGGCCGCGAGCGGAGCGGCTTCAAGGCGTCGCGGCACGGCGCGAAAAAAGAACGCGCGTCCGCCGCCGGTCCAAAGGCGCTCCAGAAGCGCGCCGCCGAGGAACGCGAGCGCTCGGGCGAACGCCACACGGCGCACGAGACGAGTCGATTCCTGCGCGGCGATCGCATCGATCCGCGTCGCATCGATGGCAGCGAGCGCGTCGCCGATCTGATCGACGGGACGTTCCTCGCCTACAACGCCGCTCGGCTTCGCGAAGGGTGCCAACTCTTCACGCAAAAGATGCTCGACTCCGATGTGACGGTGGGAATGTCGCTCACGGGAGCCCTGACACCCGCCGGCTTGGGCATGGCCGCGCTCATTCCGCTCATCGAGAGTGGGTTTGTTGATTGGATCATCTCGACCGGCGCGAATCTCTATCACGACACGCACTTCGGGCTCGGCCTCGCGATGCATCGCGGGAACGCCCAGGAGTCAGATGTCGTGCTGCGTGAGGAAGGCGTCGTCCGCATCTACGACATCTTTTTTGACTACGACGTGCTGTTGTCCACCGACGCGTTTTTTCGCACGATCATTCAAGGGAAAGAGTTTCAGCGCTCCATGTCGAGCGCCGAGTTTCACAATCTGTGTGGCAAGTACGTGCGCGAGCGCGAGAAGGCGTTAGGCATCGGCCAGAAGTCGCTCCTCTCGGCGGCGTACGCGGCGGGCGTACCGATCTACACGTCATCGCCCGGCGATTCGAGCATCGGTATGAACGTGGCCGCGCTGGCGCTGGACGGGAACAAGTGCGCCATCGATCCGAATCTCGACGTCAACGAGACGGCGTCGATCGTGCTCGACGCGAAGCGGGGAAACGGGAAGAAAGGCGGTGGACGCTCGGCCGTGTTGATCTGCGGCGGCGGAAGTCCGAAGAACTTCATGCTGCAGACCGAGCCGCAGATTCAGGAGGTGCTCGGCATCGACGAGAAGGGGCACGACTTCTTCTTGCAGATCACCGACGCGCGCCCTGACACGGGCGGCCTGTCGGGCGCGACGCCGGCGGAGGCCGTGAGCTGGGGAAAGATCGACCCGGATCGGCTGCCGGACGCGGTCGTGTGTTATCTCGACTCGACGGTGGCGCTGCCGCTACTGACGGCCTACGCGCACGCGCGGCACAAGCCGCGACCGCTCAAGCGGCTGTTCGATCGGCGCGAGGAGATGCTCGAACGCCTAACGAAGGAGTACCGTGGCGCGTTGAGCGTTAAGCGTTGAGCGTGGCGCGACGTTTGGTATGAATTTGCGCTCAACCTTTAACGCCAAACGCTCAACGCCAAACGCTCAACGCGCAACGCTCCGCGCTACGGCTCGCACGAAGTTCAATCGCGAGTATTCGCCGCCCGACGCAATCGCCACGCGCTCGTCGCCGCCGAGGACGCGGCGGAGAATCGCGCGGTCGCTCCAGCCCGCGGCATGCTTCGCCGAGATGGCGGCGATCGTCTCCTCGAGATAGCTGATCTTCGCGCTGAGCGCCGTGATCGGATCGCGCACGAGGCCGCGGTGCGCATCGAACATGCGCTCCGGTTCGAGCGCGAGCACGGTGCGAAGACTCTCGATGATGCGAAAGGGATTCTCAGTCTCGTGCATGATGGTCGCCCGGACGCCGAGCCACAGGTCGCCCGAGAAGAGAGTACGCCGCTCGGCGTCCCACACGATCTGGTGATCGTCGGTGTGACCGGGCGTGTGCACGAACTCGAGCGGAACCTCCGTCGAGAATTCGCGCGGTGTCGACGTGAGACGAGGCGCCGATCCCCATACGACACGGCGGTACACGCGAATGCGGCCGGGATCGCGCAGCCGTTCGAGCGTGAGCGGGTGCATGGCGAGTGACGTCCCGCGTGCGGCGAGGAGGGCGGCATTGCCGGCGTGATCCTCGTGATAGTGCGTCAACATCGCGCCGATGATCGATCGCTCATCGAGGACGCGCGCGAGCTCGCGTTGGGCGTGCGGGAAGCCACTGTCCACGAGCACGCCATGAACGAGATACGCGCTCACGTCCATACCCGCCATCCGGCTTCCCCAACTCGAGAGTCGAATCCGCTCGACGTCGTCGAATCGTTGGATCTCGATCATTCGACGAAGCTAGCTGTAGTTGCCACACGCGGTGGGCGCATGGAGGCGATGGGTCCGCCATTTGCGGAAGGGTCTGACGTGGCGTACGTTGCGGTGAAGGCGCCCGGCCTGACGGTCGGGCGCTCCATTTTGTTGTACCGGACCCGGCGCGCACATGATCGAGGCATTGAAGCAAAAGCTCGGCGAGGAAGTGGAGAAGTTGCAGTACGAGCTCAACATCACTCTTCCGAACGAGATTCGTCGCGCCGTGGAGCACGGCGACTTACGCGAGAATTCCGAGTACAAGGCAGCGCTCGAGCGGCAGCAGTTCGTGCAGGCGCGTCTCGGCCAGCTCCGGCAGCGGTTGAGCAAGCTCTCAGCGATTGATCCGTCGCAGATTCCGGCGGACAAGGTCGGCCTCGGCTCGAAGGTGATCGTCGAGGATCAGCGCACGAAGTCGCGCGAGACCTACCATCTCGTGTTTGGCGACGCGCTCGAGTTCGAAGAGGGTCATGTGACGATGGCGTCGCCGATCGGAAAGGCGCTGCTGGGCAAAGCGGTCGGCGAGGTGACGCAGCTGCGACTGCCGACGATTGTTCGCACGCTCAAGGTGGTCGAGCTGACGACCATTCATGATGCCGCGCCGGGTGATCTGTAAAGGCGTAACCAAAGCGACGGCGCGACTCAGGTGCGCTCTCGCTTCAGCTACGCCATAGCCTCAGTTGCGAAGTTACGGTCCAGGCATCATACTCCCCGTACCAGGTAAGGGGAGTCCATGGCCGACCAATCGCTCGATTTACTTCAGGGCACGCTCGACGTACTCGTGCTGCGGACGCTCGTCTGGGGCGACATGCATGGCTATGCCGTGTCGCGGTCGATCCGCCAGCGCACCGGCGGCGTCATCGAGATCGAGGACGCGCCCCTCTACAAGGCGCTCCATCGGCTGGAACGCGCCGGCTGCGTCGAGGCGACGTGGGGTGTCTCGGAAAACAATCGGCGAGCCCGATTCTATAGCCTAACGACTGCCGGGCGGCGCAAGCTGCGCGAGCAGGAGGCGGCGTGGCGGCGGTACGCCGAGGCCGTCTTCAAAGTCCTCGAGCCGGCGTGACGTCGTGAGCCGGCGCCTGTTCCGTCTGCCCTGGCGGACGCGTCGCCAGATCGGCGACGACGTCGACGAGGAGCTGCGCTTTCACATCGACATGCGTGTCGACGAGCTGCACGCGCTCGGTCTGACGCCGGACGCGGCGCGGGCCGAGGCGATGCGGCAGTTCGGCGATATCGACGACGCGCGACACTACATCACCGCTGTCGATCGGGCGACCGAGGCAGCGCATCGCAGGAGCGAATACATGGGCGACTTGCGTCAGGACCTCGTCTACGCCGTGCGCAAGCTGCGCTCGGCGCCGGCGTTCACGCTTACCGTGGTGCTGACGCTGGCGTTGGGCATCGGTGCGAATACAGCGATCTTCAGCGTCGTCGACGGCGTGCTCCTGCGGCCGCTCCCCTTCCGCGAGCCGGATCGTGTGATGCGTGTTCGATTCATCTACAATGGCTCGCCCGACGCCGGATCGCCGCCAGAGCTGAACGACTTCCGCACGCGCAACCGCACGATGCAGAGCCTCGCGATGTACGCGGGGCAATCGGTGAACCTCGTGCGCGACGGCGCCGATCCGGAGCTGCTCGTCGGCGTCGAGGTCAGCGCGAACTGGTTCAACATCCTCGGCGTCACCCCGCAGCTCGGGCGATCGTTCGTCGAGGGGGAGGACCACGAAGGCGCGCCAAAGGTCGCGATGCTGAGTGATGCCGTGTGGCGACGCGACTTCAACGCGAACCCTGATGTCGTCGGGCGCGCGGTCAACCTGAATGGCGAACAAGTCACGATCGTCGGCGTCATGCCCGCTGGTCGCGGCTACCCCTTCTCGGCGGAGGTGTGGGTGCCGATGGTGTTCACGGCGCGCCAGTTGAGTGATGCCTATCGGGGGGCACGGTATACGCAGATGATCGGGCGATTGAAAGACGGTGTCTCCGTCGAGGAGGCGGAGCACGACCTGTCGCAGATCGGCGCGGGGATTGCGCGCGCCTTTCCGGAGAATTACAAGACGCTCGCGATGCAGCCCCTGCCGCTGCAGTCGGCGGTCGTCGGCGATCTCCGTCGTCCCTTGTGGGTGGTCATGGGCGCGGTTGCGTTCGTTCTGCTCATCGCCTGCGCGAACGTCGCCAATCTTTTTCTCGTGCGCGCCACCAATCGCGAGAGCGAGATGGCGGTTCGTACCGCGCTCGGCGCCGGCCGGTCGCGACTCGTGAGGCAGCTCGTGACCGAGAGCGTGCTGTTGTCGCTCATCGGCGGCGGCGCGGGCTTGTTGCTCGCGAGCTCGGGGATGCGGATGTTGCTGCGTCTGGCGCCCGACAACTTGCCGCGCGTCGGCGACGCAACGATCGATGCAACGGCACTCGGCGTCACGATTTTCATCGCGCTCGCGACGGGACTCGCCTTTGGTCTATTGCCGGCGCTGCAGATGGACGGTGACGTTGCCTCGGCGCTGCGCGCGGGCACACGCGGAACGCGGACGAGCCACGCGAGCGCTCGCGCGCGGGGTGGCATCGTCGTCACCGAGGTCGCGCTGGCGGTCACGCTGCTCGTCGGCGCCGGCCTGTTGCTGCGGAGCTTCCAGCGATTGATCGCCGTCGATCCCGGTTTCCGTCCGGAGAGCGTACTGAGCTTCCGTGTGTCGCTGCCGGATCGGAGCTATGCGTCGGACACCGCGCAGCGGAATTTCGTCAACGCACTGGACGAGCGGTTGCGCGCGCTACCTGGCGTTAGGCAGGTCGGCATCGCCTCGGCGCTGCCGATGGACGGCTCCGACTTCACGTTGAGCTTTACCGTTCGCGGGCGGGCACCGGTGCCTGTCAACGATGAGCCGGCGACGCAGATCGTCGCGGCGACGCCGGAATTCTTCAGCGCGATCGGCATTCCCGTGCTTCGCGGCCGAGCCTATACGCGTGACGCACAGCCGGGCACGCCGAAGGAGGTCGTCGTCAGTCGCGAGTTCGTGCGCCGGCATTTCCCCGGTGAGGATCCGCTCGGCCGCTACATAGAGCTCGGGTGGTCGCGGAATGGCGATCGCCGCGGTGGGACGATCATCGGTGTCGTCGGCGACGTGAAGCAAGGCGCGCTGGACCAGGAGACGCCACCGCTACTGTACCTTCCACACGCGCAGGCGCCACTCGGCAACTTACGCATCGTGTTGCGGACCGCGGTTCCACCATCGAGCCTAACGAAGCCGGTGCACGCGGCCGTGCGCGACCTCGATCGTGAGCTCCCGGTCTTCGCCGTGCGCCCGCTGCAGGAGTACGTCGACGCCTCGGTTGGGCCGCAACGCTTCTACGCGACACTCGTCGCCCTGTTCGCTCTCGTCGCGCTGGCGCTGGCCGCGGTCGGTCTGTACGGCGTGATCGCCTATGCAGTCAGTCAGCGCACGCACGAGCTGGGCGTGCGCGTGGCGCTCGGCGCTACCGGCACGCGGATCGCGTCGATGGTCGTTAGGCAGGGGCTCGGGCTGACGCTGGGCGGCGTGCTGTGCGGCATCGTCGCGGCTCTGCTGGTGACGCGCGTGCTTCAGTCGCTCCTCTTCGGCGTCAGCGCGATGGACCCGCTGACCTTCGTCGTCGTGCTCGTGCTCCTCGTCGCTGTCGCGACGCTTGCGAGCTACATCCCGGCGCGGCGGGCGGCGCGGGTCGATCCACTCATCGCGATGCGGGGCGAGTAGGCTGACGCACCGCGAACGCCCACGGCACGATTTCATGCGCGCCATCGTGTAGCGGTGTCGCCGCCGAGCTGATGGCGGCGGCCGCCGGCCGCAGGCGCACCGATGACAGCGTGACGTAGTTCGCCTGAAAGTGCAGCGTGAGCCAGCGGAGCGTCGTGGAATCGGCGGCGAACGATCGGGGCGCGACAAACTCGCCCGCGGTGAAGGTCGTGACCGGCACGGCGCGGCGTCCTGTGTAGAGATAGATCGCGCCTTCGTCGTGATCGCTCGCGATTACCGCCGACGTGTCGGTTCGCGACCCGATCCACGCGATTTTCGGCGCGATCCAGCGCGTGCTCTCGACCTCGGTCGTTGCCCACGCGTTTCGCGCGTAGCCGCGAACATTGTACGCGATAGCTCCGATCACGAGGAGGACTGCGGCGACCGCGCCGAGCCCGCGCTTCACCAAGCGCACATTACGGCGATGCCAGGCGACGTTAGGCGTACTGTTGTCGAGCAGCATCTCGGCGCCCGATGCGAGCAACAGCATGATGAGCACCCAGACACCGAGTAGAAATCGCACCGGAGGGAAGGGCCACAGTGCAGCGATGCCGAGATATCCGAGAAGAAATGTGAGCGTCACCGGCGCACGGCGTGCGAGGCGCGCCACGCCGCAGCCGGCGAGTAGGCAGACGCACAACGACGCGACGACACCGGGCAGCCCATCCATCCGGAGTCGATACGCGATGAGACTGACGATGTCGGGCACGTTGCGCCGAGCTGCCTCGAACAGAATGCGCGGGCCGCGCTCACGAATGCCATCGACGAGCCAAGCGAAGTAGGAGCCGTAGTCGCCGCGCATCAACGCCGGAATATCCGTGTCGTGAGCGGCAACCCAGAAGAGCCAGGGAAGCACCACGATCGCGGCCGCGCCGATGCTCATCGCGCAGTCGCGCCACCGGCGCCGAAGGGCGTACACCAGCGCCACGGCGGCGATCAGCGCGACCGCCTGCGTGCGCACGAGCATGAGCAAGCCCGCGCAGACGCCGAGGAGGATCGCCGTACGGAAATCGGCCTTCTCGCGCGCGAGCTTTGCCTCCGCCCACAGCAAGAAGGCGATTGCGAGGGCGAGGAACATCGTCTCCGACAGCACCATACTGCTCAGGTAAAGCGCCGGTGTTGTCGCCGTCCCCGCGATCACGGCAACGAGCGCCGCGCCGACGCCGAGGCCCATTCGCTCATGACCGAGGCGATAGGCAAACGCCGCGGCAACCGCAAGAAAGACGACGTTAGCAAGTTTGAATAGTGCGACGTTGCTTGGAAAGGCCGGCCCGATCCACCAGAGCAACGCGAGGAAGAACGGATAGCCGGGCGGGTAGTGTGTGGCGAATGGCGTGCCCGGCAGATTGAGGTTGCGATACCCGTGTCCGGTGGCGAGCGACTTCGCGAGAACTACATAGAATGCGTCGTCGTAGAATCCGCCGAGGAAGGTATTCAGCGAGACGAAGCCGGCGATGAGCGCAATGGCGGCGACGACGTACGGCGCGCGCGCTGCAAGCAGCTGCGTCCAGCGGCGGCCTTCAGGCAGGCTCGCGTTGGATGGCGGGAGATCGAGGGCAGGAAGCGACATCGTCGAAGAGGAAAGGGGGAT